>CAMDVP010000005.1 GCA_945877525.1 uncultured Clostridia bacterium
CGCATCCTGAAGGCGGGCCGCCGCCAGCTGTCCCTGATTGAGGACATCATCCGCCCGGCCCGGCTGGCAGAGGGTGTGATGATCGACTCCGCCCCCGTGTGCAGGTGAGCGACACCGGCGTGGGCATTGCGCCAGAGCATCAGGCACGGGTGTTTGAGCGCTTCTACCGGGTGGACAAGAGCCGCAGCAAGCAGACCGGCGGCACAGGACTGGGACTGAGCATCGTCAAGCACGGCGCGCAGGTGCATCACGCGGAAATCACCCTGGAAAGCCACGTGGGGCAGGGCACCAGCATCACCCTGATCTTCCCGGCGCAGAAAACGGAATAACCTGTGGCAATACCGCGCCATCAGAATCAGCCATGGCATCTGTGCGGTATTGCCTTATATTTTCTGTTCAATTATGTTACAAAAATGTAATATAACCTGTTGACACCGCGGTTTTCCTGCTTTACAATAAAAGCTGGCAGCATCTTGCTGTGCTGCCATGGAGTAACTTTCCATGGCCCATCATATGTCGGAGGTCTGAACGGATGCGTCAGAAGAGCAACAATCGCCTGATCCGCAGGTGTCTTGTGACGGCGCTGTTAGCGCTGCTGATTACCCTGTTGTCCGCCGCCGCGCTGGCGGAAACCTTTCCTTATACAACCGTAACCAACGATCAGGTGAACATGCGGCGCAACGCGTCCTCCACCTCTGTGGTGCTTGAGCGTATCAGCGAGGGCACCGCTGTGACCGTGCTGGGTGAAAAGGGAAATTACTACAAAATATCCTATAAGAACCGAACCGGCTATGTTATCAAGGAGTATGTGGCCGCACCGGCCGGCGCGGCTACCCCGGCCCCTGCCCAGGAGCTTACGGCCCCGGGCTATCCCTATGAAACCACGACCCGCGACAGCGTGAACCTGCGGGAGAAGCAGTCCACCAGGAGCACCAAGCTGGCCTCCATTCCCAAGGGCGCGGTGATCACGGTGGAGCAGGTGTCCGGCTCCTTTGCCAAGGTGAATTACAACGGCCTGTCCGGCTACTGTGTGAAGGATTACCTGAATCTCAAGACCATCGTCGAGCCCACCGCCACCCCCGTGCCCGAGGCCACCGTGCCCCCGGAGGCCAACGCCTCCGGTTATCAGGTGCTGCAGCGGGGCTCTGCGGGCAGCGCCGTCACTGCGCTGCAGGAGGCGCTCATCGAGTTGGGCTTCCTTTCTGGCAGCGCGGACGGGCAGTTTGGCGCGGGCACCGAAGGGGCGGTGATCGCCTTCCAGGAGAAGAATGACTATCCTGCCACCGGCATTGTCGATGTGAATCTGCAGGCCTTCCTGTACAGCGGGAAGCCGAAGAACGCCAAGGGAATCAAGACGGATGTGAAAACCCTGGCGCCCGTGGAGGGCGTGACCATCCGCCTGAACGACCGGGGCGAGCAGGTGCGTACCGTGCAGACCCGGCTCAAGGAGCTGGGCTATTATGCGGGGGAAATCACCGGCATATACAATACCGCCACCCGGGACGCGGTGAGGGCTTTCCAGAAGAAAAACGGCCTGACCGTGGACGGCGTGTGCGGCACCAATACACAGGCATGCCTGCTGGGGGCCTACGCCCTGTCCGCCACGGCCACCGCTACCCCCGAGCCCACTGCGGAGCCCACCCCTGCGCCCACATTCCAGGCGCCGCAGAGCACGGTGAAGCAGGGCAGCAGGGGCGCGGACGCAACCCTGGTTCAGCAGCGGCTGATTGACCTGGGCTATCTGTCCGGCAAGGCGGACGGGCTGTTCGGCACAAGCAGTGTGGCTGCTCTGCGGGAGTTCCAGCGGCAGAACGGCCTGGATGATGACGGCGCGGCCGGCGCGGCCACCTGTCAGGTGCTGTTCAGCTATGACGCGCTGGCCAAGGGGCAATTGCCCACCGCCGCGCCTACGCCTGCGCCCACCATTCCCGTCAGCACGCCCGAACCGAGCGCAACCTATCCGCCCATCACCCAGGACAATGTGGTGCTTATCAAGCAGGGCGTAAGCGGCGAGGCGGTAACCCGCCTGCAGCAGCGCCTGACGGCCCTGGGCTATTACGACGCGAATGCCGACGGCGTGTGCAAGGCGGACGACGTGGCGGCTATCAAGGCTTTCCAGAAGCAGAACGGCCTGAAGGCCGACGGCATGGCGGGCTATGACACGCAGTCCCGGATGTACAGCGTGACGGCCATTACAGCCTCTGGCGCGATTGCCGGGGGCACGGTGGATGCCTTCAACACGCTGAAGAAAGGCATGACCGGCGCAGAGGTTGCCGCCATGCAGCAGCGGCTGATTGACCTGGGCTACCTTGCCGGAGAAGCCGACGGCAATTTCGGCCGCGATACCTTTGAGGCGGTGTACGCCTTCCAGAAGCAGAGCGGCCTCAAGCGCGACGGCATCGCCGGAGCTGCCACCCTGTCCCTGCTCTATTCCTCCACGGCGCAGGCCACTACGCCTACGCCCAAGCCCACCGCTACTCCTGCTCCTACCGCTACCCCGACGGTTACCCTGAAGAAGGGCGACGTCAGCAACGCCGTGCGGGACATGCAGGCCAGGCTGATTGAAATGGGCTATCTTTCCGGCAAGGCGGACGGCCAGTTCGGCGTGCAGACCTACCGGGCGCTTCTGGCCTTCCAGAAGGCCAACGGGCTGGACGCAGACGGCATTGCGGGAAGCAAGACGCTGACACTGCTCAGCAGCGGCAACGCGATTGGCGCCGAGGGTACCGCCAAGCCTACCGTCACACCTGCCCCGGGCGCGGGCACCGGCAACACGGTGAAAATCTCTGCCGAAAATGTGATCTACGCCAACTGGTATACCAACGTCCGCGCCATGGCCAAGAAATATCCCTATGCCACGGTGTATGACTTCACCACGGGACTGAGCTGGCAGGTGCATATGTTCTCCCTGGGCGCCCATGCCGACAGCGAACCCCTGACCGCCGCGGATACCGCCGCCATGGAGAAGGCCTTCGGGGGCAACACCTGGACGCCCAAGGCCGTGTGGGTGATCTTCGGCGACGGCAGCATCTACATGGCTTCCACCCATTCCTATCCCCATGAGGTGCAGCATATCACGGACAACAACTTCCCCGGCCACCTGTGCATCCACTTCCCCAGAACAGCCGCGCAGGTTGCCGCCATCGGGCCCTATGCCACCAAGCATCAGAGCACCATTGACGAGGGCTGGGCGACCACCCAGAGCATGATCCGCTAACGGGTTGAAAGGAGCCATCCTTATGTCCGAACGCATTGTGGTCATTGGCGCGGGCGCCATCGGGGGCATCACCGCCGCGCTGATGCGAAAGGCCGGGGAGGACGTGACCCTGGTCTGCAAGCACATGGATATCGCCGACTTGGCCAACGGCCGGGGGCTGCATGTGACGGGCTTTGTGGGCGATGCGACCGTGCCCGTGCACAGCGTGGCGGATATTGCCGAGCTGCACGGGAAATTCGACCTGTGCCTGATCGCCACCAAAGCCTATGACATGCCCGGCTGCGCCCGGGATATGCTGCCCCTGCTGCGTCCCGACTCGCTGGTGGTGAGCATGCAGAACGGCATCTGCACCGATGCACTGGCCTCCGTGGTGGGCAGGGAGCGCACCGTGGGCTGCGTGATTGGCTGGGGCGCGACCATGCACAGCCACGGCGAACTGGAAATGACCAGCGGAGGCGAGTTCATCATCGGCATGCTGGAGGGCTGCGCCTCGCCCCGGCTGGAAGCGCTGCAAAAGGCCCTCTCGGCTGTCGTGCCCACCACGATATCCGAGAATATCTATGCCGAGCTTTATTCCAAGCTGATTGTCAACAGCTGCATTACCTCCCTGGGGGCGGTGTGCGGGCTGACCCTGGGCGAGATGATGAAGCGCAGGCAGGCCCGGAAAATTTTCCTGGCGGTGATCGGGGAGGCGGTTGATGTTGCCCGGGCCATGAGGCTGGCGGTGCCGCCCTATGGGGGCAAGCTGGATTATTTCAAGCTGATGCGGGGCGATACGCCGCTGGACAATCTGCGCCGCCACCTGATGATTCGTGTGGTGGGCATGAAGTACAGCAAGCTGAAAAGCTCCAGCCTGCAATCCCTGGAGCGGGGCAGGCCCACGGAGATTGACTGCTTCAACGGCTACATTGTCCAAAAGGGCGAGGAGCTGGGGGTTGACTGTCCCGTTTGCCGCCGCCTGACCCGGATGGTGAAGGACATTGAGCACGGAGCCAGGAAAATTTCAGAGGACAACTTGAACGATAATGCCTTCAAGGCCCTGTAAATGAAAGAGGAAGCCGCGCCATCGCGGCTTCCTCTTTTGCTTGTGCCACGGGCAAGAATATGGTACAATCTTTCCCAAAAGGAGGAGCTGCCATGGATGAAAGCAAAACCCGGGCGGAACGCATCGCCCTGAAGGTACGCAAAAAGCAGCGCATGGTTCGTGTGGCCATGGGCGAGGAAAAGGCCGACCTGGTGCTGAAAAACGCCGATTATGTGAACGTGTTCTCTGACGAGATCTGCCATGGGGACATTGCCGTGGCGGAGGGCCTGGTGGTGGGCATGGGCGAATACAGCGGCCTGACCGAGGTGGACATGACCGGGAAGATTGTCGCGCCGGGCTTTATCGACGCGCATATTCACCTGGAAAGCTCCCTGGTGTCGCCCGCCTCCTTTGCCCGGGCAGTGATTCCCCACGGCACCACCACCGTCATTACCGACCCCCACGAAATCGCCAACGTCTGCGGCGTGGGCGGCATCGACTATATGATGGCCGCCTCCGATGGGCTGCCGGTGGATGTGCACTTTATGCTGCCCTCCTGCGTGCCTGCCATGCCCTTTGACGAAAACGGCGAGCGCCTCACCTGGCGGGATATCAACGCCTACTTCGACCATCCCCGGGTGCTTGGCCTGGCGGAGATGATGAACTACCCCGGGGTAATCCATGGCGAGCGATCCACCATCGAAAAAATCGTGGTATCTCAGGCCCATCACAAGAAGATCGACGGCCACGCGCCGGGGCTGTCCGGCCGGGCGCTGAACGCCTATATGTCCGCCGGGGTGTACTCCGATCATGAGTGCGACACCTTCGACAATGCCCTGGAAAAGCTGCGAAAGGGCCAGTTCATCATGATCCGCGACGGCACCGCCGCCCAGAACCTGGAGGCGCTCATTGGACTGATTACCCCGCGCTACGCCCACCGCTGCATGTTCTGCACCGATGACAAGCACCCCGCCGACCTGCTGGAAAAAGGGCACATCGACTATATTGTCCGCAAGGCTATCCGCCTGGGGGCCGACCCTATTCAGGCCATCAAGGTGGCCAGCCATCATGCCGCGCGCTACTTCCTGCTGAACAACAAGGGAGCCATTTCCCCCGGATATCTGGCAGATTTCGCGGTGCTGGACGGCCTTGAGTCGGCCAACGTAACCATGGTGTTCAAGCGCGGGCGCATGGTGTGGAACGGCGGAGAGGTGACGCTGAACGAGCCGCGCATTGACCCGGATATTCTTTCGGCGGTTACGGACACCTTCCATCTGCCGGAGCTTACGGAGGAGCGCCTGTGCGCCGCGAAGGCGCTGCCCCTCATCGGCATGAAGAACGGGCAGATCGTGACGGAAAACCTGGGCATGGCCGAGGGCGTCTGCCCGGAGCGGGATATTCTCAAAATGGTTGTGTGCGAGCGGCACCATGATACCGGGCATGTGGCCATATGCTATGTGAAGGGTTATGGCCTCAAGCGGGGAGCCATTGCCGCCAGCATTGCCCACGACAGTCACAACATCATTGCCTGCGGCGCCTCAGACAGGGACATTGCCCTGGCGGTGAACCGCATCCGAACCCTCCGCGGCGGACTGACCGTGGCTGAGGACGGACGCATTCTGGCCGAGCTGCCCCTGCCCGTGGCGGGGCTTATCACCGACGCGCCCCTGGAGCAGGTCAACGCCCAGCTGGAAAACTGCAAGCGCCATGCCTTTTCTTTGGGGGCAAACCCGGGTATCGATCCCTTCATGACTCTGAGCTTCATGAGCCTGCCGGTCATTCCCTCCCTGCGGCTGACCACCCGGGGCGTGTTCGATGTGGACCATCAGACCTTTCTGTAAACCATCAAGGAGGCTGCTCCCATGAAAAAGCGACTGCTTGCCGTCCTGCTGGCCATGCTGCTTGCGCTTGGCTGCCTGCCCGCCCATGCGGAATCCATTCCGGCAGGGCTGTTCCGCCTGATTTGCCGGGACGCGCAGGGACAGGACACGCTTCTTGGCACCGCGGTGCTCATAGAGGGAAGCACGCTGCTCACTGCTGCGTCTGCCGCCCGGTGCGACGGACAGCTGCTGGCCGTCGGGCCGGAGGGTGAGTACGCTGTGCTGGCCGCTGTGATTCCGCCGGAGCAGCCGGGTGTGGCGCTGCTGGGCCTGGCGGAGCAGCCGTCCGAGTCGCCCGTGGCGCTGGCCGGGGATACGGCTTCCGTTTTCTGGGCCGCCGCGACGGAAAACGGCACCATGTCCTGCGCTTTGGTGGAGCAGGCGTCCATCATCACCCTGGGAGGGCAGGGATGCCTGCTGTATACCGCGCAGGAAGGGCTTTTGCCCGGCAGTGTGCTGGTGAATGAAAAGGGTGAGCTGCTCTGCCTGACGGTGGCTTCCTACGCCGAGGGTGTGGGCCGGTATGTGGCGATATCCGCCTCGGACCTGCTCAACGCTTTGCCCGGCGCAAAAGATCTTCCCACAGCACAAATGGCAAGCGGACAGGTCACGGGCTTCACGGTGGAAGCCGACAGGGGCATCGTCACGGTGGACTGGTCGGCCTGCGGCGTCACCCTGGAGGAGGGTGAGCAGCTGATGGTCGTCCTGTATGACACAGGCAATACCTTTCTGGATGGCATAACCCCTTCCGCAGGGGAAACCTCAATTTCCCAGGCTGCTGTGCCTGGGCGAACCTATGACGTGGCCATTCTGCGCTCCCGGGAAGAGCCGGACTTCTCCTCCTCCTGGTACAATAGCGCCGTGCAGATTTCCATGCCTGAGGCAGAACCCTTCGACCGATACCAGTTCCGCAACGAGGAACTGTATCTGGGCTGCGCGCCCCTGGAACAGGCGGAGGAAGCGCTGTATCAGAAGGTGGAGCCCATCGACCAGATCAACGCGCAAAGCCTGACTGATTTGGAGCAGGCCGTGTTCCTTCAGGCAACCTCCACCTACCAGGTGGAGAAGGAGGCTGCGGCAACGGCAGTCATCGCGCTTTTTACCCCGGAGGACTACTGCCTGTTCACCGTAGGCGGGTTCCTGTTTCTTCCAGAACTGTGCGCAGAGGATGTTTGGAACATGGAAATCACGGATCTGATAGACCATTATCTGGAATTCTCGCCTACAGGCAGCATGAGCCCCGGACAATACAGCCTGCGCTTCTACCTGGACGGCGCGCTGGCGGGAGAGCTGAGCTGGACACTGGAATAAAAGCGCAAGGAGATTTCCCTGTGAAAACCATCCCTTACGACTATACCCACCTGCCCATCCCCGGCGGCGGATATGTGACAGGTTTCCTGTTTCACCCACGGGAGAAAGGGCTGCTTTACGCCCGAACCGACATTGGCGGAGCCTATCGCTTCGATCCTGCGACGCAGAAGTGGATCAGCCTCATTCCCCATGTGACCATGGAAGACCTGAGCCAAACCAGCCCCATTGCCATGGCCCTGGACGAGCGGCGGCCCCAGCGGCTGTACCTGGCCTGCGGGGAAAGCCGCCGCCCCACGGGCAAGCTGGCTGTATCTGAGGATTATGGGGCCAGCTTTCGGGTGCTGCCCATGCCCATGTATATTCACGGCAACCTGAACGGCAGGGGCACGGGCGAACGCCTGCTGGCAGAGGAAAACAGGCTGTGGTTTGCCAGCCAGCAGGACGGGCTGTGGACAAGCCCTGACCGGGGCGAAAGCTGGACGCGGCTGGATGCTCTCCCGGAAACGCACCTGACCTTTGCCGCCTGGGCAGGCGGGCTGCTGCTCATCGGCTCGGCGGGGGTGGCCACGCAGCGGGATGGGCTTCGGGGTGCGGCGCTGTATGTCAGCGCGGACAAGGGAAAGAGCTTTCAGCCTGTTCCCCAGCCGGAGGGGGTGCGCTGGCCCGGCTGCCGCCTGAGCGGTCTGGCGGCGCAGCGCTGGAGCGAGAACGGGCGCTATCTGTTCGTTACCTTCAGCGGCAACGGCCCCGGCTCGCATCCCGATGCGCTGGGGTACAGCTGCGATTCGGGAGACGCGACCCAGGGGCATATTGGCCGTTATCCGATCACGCCGACGGGCCTGGGCCCGATGGAAGATATTTCCCCGGTGGCGGCCCCGGGCTGGGGTTATGCAGGCATTGCGGCTTCCCGGACAACGCCCGGGATGGTGATTGTCTCCACCATCTGCAAGGCATCGGGCGACAGCGTGTACCTTTCCCGGGACGATGGCGCCTCTTGGCAGGAAATTCTGCACGATCTGTCCGTGGGGAGCATCCGCTTCCGCGCGCCCTACATGCGCCCGGAGTGCAATGGCGGGCATTCTCTGATCCATTGGCTGTGCGACCTGAAGCTTAATCCCTTTGACGATGGGGAATGCTGGTTCACCACCGGCACCGGCGCGTTTCGCTCCTTTCGCCTGCCGGAGGAGGAGCGCAGCTTCACCGACTGGAGCGACGGCATTGAGGAAACCGTACACCTGAATGTGTACAGCCTGCCCACGGGCGAAACGCTGGTGCTGGACATGGTGGGCGACCTGGGCGGCTTTGCCTTCACCGATCTGCACACACCCTGTCCAAACTCCTTTGCCGACGACCGGGGCAACCGGTATATCACCTGCATCAACGCCGATTTCCCCGATACGCAGCCCGCACGGATCCTGGTGACCGCCCGGGGCAACTGGACGGGCCGGACGAAGGGCGGGCTGATTCTTTCCGAAGATGGCGGAAGCACCTGGAACCGGCTGCCCATGCCCTATGGCCTGACGGAGGAAATCGACGCCGCGCTGCGCCGCATCGAGCAGCCCAACGTGAACCCCGGCTGGGCCGCCCTGTCGTCGGACGGGCAGCGCATGGTGTGGAGCATCGCCGAGGGGGTGAACCTCCCCGTTGCCCGGGTGGTGACAAGCCCTGACGGGGGCCGTCACTGGCAGCGGGCCGTCATCACCGGGCCGGACGGCCGGGAAAAGGCCGCGGGCGGCTTCAAGCCCTTTTCCGACCGGATGGATGAAGCCGTGTTCTATGGCTTTGACGACAAAGGCGGCTTCTATGTGAGCCTGGACGGGGGAGCGCGCTTCCGGCAGCGACCCGCACCGGAAGGATTTCCGCGGGTAAACCTGGCGCTGATTGACTGCGCAGACAAAACGGAAATCCGTGCCGAGGCAGGGCGTCGGGGCGAACTGCTCATGGCCCTGCGGGAGCATGGCCTGTGGCGGGTGCGCTACTGCCGGGAAACGGACGGCTTCTCCGCGCGCCGCCTATCCGCCGAGGGCGACTGGGTATACCGGGCAGGCTTCGGCCTGGGCCGTCCGGGAGGCGACTATGCCCGGGAGCGCAAGGCCATCTACATGAGCGCCCGCGTGGACGGTGTGTACGGCTTCTACCGCACGCTGGACGAGTACAAAACCCTGGAGCGCATCAACACCGCCGCGCAAATGTACGGCGAGATCAATTCCATCGACGGCGACTGCCGCGTCTTTGGCCGCTTCTACCTGGGCACAGGCTCCAGCGGCCTGCTGTGCGGCACACCCGTTACCAATGAGAGGAGAAATGATTCATGCACATGAAACAGGACGGCCGCAGGCTGATCATTGCCGAAGGAAACGCTCAGGTATGGATTGAGCCCTGGGGGGAAAACAGCCTTCGCGTCCGCATGACCGCTGACCCCGTCATGGACGCGAACGACTGGGCGCTCACTGAGCCTGTTCCCGAAACGGACAGCGCCATCACCTTTGAAACCATCGACGTCACCGACCCCTGGTACAGGGGCGAGGAATGGCCCCAGTACCATCAGACCGCTCAGGTGGCGACGCTGACCAACGGGAAAATCTCCGCCCATGTGAACCATGAGGGCTGGATCAGCTTCCGCAACCAGCGGGGAGAGGTGCTCACCGAGGAATACTGGCGCACCCGTGACCGTATGAACCGTTACTGCGTGCCACTGCGGGTGACCGCGCGGGAAATGAAGCACGTCATGGGCAGCGACGCCTACGAGCTGACCGCCCGCTTCGAGGCCTATGACGATGAGAAGATCTTCGGTATGGGCCAGTATCAGGACCGGCACCTGAACAAGAAGGGCTCCACCCTGGAGCTGGCCCACCGCAACAGCCAGGCCAGCGTGCCCTTCTTCGTGTCCAGCCGGGGCTATGGCTTTCTGTGGAACAACCCTGCCATCGGCACGGCCACCTTTGGCACCAACGTGACCGAGTGGAAGGCCCGCAGCACCCGCAAGCTGGACTACTTCATCACTGCCGGGGACACTCCCGCCGAAATTGAGCGCCAGTATTCCGCCGCCGCTGGACGCACCCCCATGATGCCTGAGTTCGGCATGGGCTACTGGCAGTGCAAGCTGCGCTACCGCTCCCAGGAGGAAATCCTCTCCGTGGCCCGGGAGCACAAGCGCCGGGGCCTGCCCATGGACGTGATCGTCATCGACTTCTTCCACTGGACAAAGCAGGGCGACTTCAAGTTTGAGCCCAACGAATGGCCTGATCCCGAGGGCATGGTGAAGGAACTGCGGGATATGGGCATTGAGCCGGTGGTATCCGTATGGCCCACGGTGGACGAGCGCAGCGAAAACTTCGGCCCCATGAGCGAGCAGGGCTACCTGGTGTCCTCCGACAGGGGTATCAACCATCACATGACCTGGATTGGCAACACAGTGTTCTTCGACGCCACCAACCCCGGCGCTCAGCGCTTTGTGTGGGACAGGTGCCGGGAGAATTACTATACGAAGGGCATCCGCTGCTTCTGGTTGGACGAGGCGGAGCCGGAATACGGCCCCTATGACTTCGACCTGTACCGCTACTGGGCAGGCCCCGCGCTGCAGTGCAGCAACATCTACCCCGTGGGCTATGCCAAGGGCTTTTATGATGGACTGAAGGCTGAGGGCGAGAAGGACGTGATGAGCCTTGTGCGCTGCGCCTGGGCCGGCAGCCAGAAGTACGGCGTGCTGACCTGGTCGGGGGACATTCATTCCTCCTTCCGCGCCATGCGGGAGCAGCTGCAGGCAGGCCTGAGCATGGGCATGGCGGGCATCCCCTGGTGGACGAGCGACATCGGCGGCTTCCTGGGCGGCGACGGCAGCGACCCGGCTTTTAGGGAACTGCTGATCCGCTGGTTCCAGTGGAGCTGCTTCTGTCCGGTGTTCCGCATGCATGGTGAGCGCGATCCCTGGATTGAGCCGACCACCGAGGTGCTTCACGGTGTGCAGCGCCCCAGCAGCGGCCAGCCCAACGAGGTGTGGAGCTTTGGCGAGCAGGTGGAGGGCATCCTGACCCCGTTCCTGTTTGTGCGCGAACGGCTGCGGTCCTACATCCGCCGGGTGATGCAGGAGGCCCACGAAACCGGCGCGCCGGTCATGCGGCCGCTCATGTTCGACTTCCCGCAGGACAAGGAAGCCCTCAATGTGGAGGATTGCTACATGTTCGGCCCCGACCTGCTGGTGGCCCCCGTGCTGGAAGCCGGCGCGACCACCCGACGCATCTATCTGCCGGCAGGCTGCCGCTGGACGGACGCCTATACGAAGGAAACCTACGAGGGCGGTCAGTATGTTACCGTGCCCGCGCCGCTGGAGATCATTCCCGTCATGATGCGGGAGGGCGCCTGCTACGATATTTACCGCTGAGAAGGACGCGTGTCGGGAAAACCGGCGGACAAGGCGTTTTCCATATGCGGTATGCGATCTGCGCCTGATCTGCCTTTCGCAAATTGACAAATATTCCTCTTTTTTGTATAATTTATTTTGTATGTCCAAATGACATTATTTGATCCATTTATGGGAGGTCCTGTCAATGCAAAGGCAAAGAGTCATCGCGTTTTTCCTGACGCTGATCATGGCGCTGAGTCTGGCCGCCGCCAGTCTGGCTGAGAACATCAAGCTTCCGATAGATTTCTCCGGCGGCATGCCGATCACGGAAAAATTCTCCACCGGCACGATGGTCTACGAGGATCCGTCCATTCGCGTGGAGCGGTCCCGCGTGGAAAGCAAGGAGTGGGTTTGCACCTATTATACCGCGCATATCACCATCGCTGACGCCAGCCAGCTTCGCACCGAGTCTGCAAAGGGCTTCAACAGCAACGGCCGCGTGCACGCGGAGACGATTGCCAAGCGCGTCAACGCCGTGCTGGCCATCAACGGCGACTATTTCAGCGGCCGCTCCGGCAGCTATGTCTTCCGTCAGGGGCAGATGTTCCGTGAGAAGATGGATCCCGGCCAGGATGTGCTGCTGATTGATGAGGATGGCGACTTCCACATCATCATGGCGGAGGATCATCCCGAATCCATGGACAAAACGGTGGTGGACGGCAAAAAGGTCGTCAATGCGCTCTGCTTCGGCCCTGCCATGGTCAAGGACGGACAGAAGGTGCTTAACCTCGACCATGAGCAGAGGAACACCCATGGACTGAAGCGCGCCCAGCGCATCTGCATTGCCCAGCTTGGCCCGCTGGAGTATCTGGTGGTGTGCTGCGCCCACTACGGCATGAATCTGAGCGATTTCACTGATCTGGTGATGTCCCTGGGCGATGTGAAGCAGGCCTACAATCTGGATGGCGGCAACAGCACCTATATGATGTTTCTTGGCCATAAGGTGAACAACACCGAGGCCGGCGATCCCCGGCTGCTGGCTGACATCGTCTATTTTGCCAGTGCTTATGTGGAGGACGGTGCTGCACAGTGAACAATCCCGCGTATCTGGCCTGGATGGGCGGGAGCATTCTCCTGTCCTTTGGCCTTTTTCTGCTGCTTGGCCGTGGCTGCAACAATCGCGGCAGGCTTGCGGCATGCGCTATTGTGCCGGCCGTCCTGCTTGGCGCTGCCTGCAGCAAGCTCCTTTATATGCTCCTTCAGCTGGATTATGTGCTGGCTGATGGCTGGGACACGCTTCTGCTGAGCGCAAGCCCGGAGCATTTTTCCTTCATCGGCGGCATCCTTGGCGTATGCCTTGCCATCCTGCTTGCTGCAAAGCTCGTCAAGGCTCCGCCCATGAAGGCCTTGAATGCCTTTGCGCCTGCCGGGCTTTTGCTTGCTGCGCTGGCCCGCTTTGGCGAAGGCTTCCTCGCGCAGGAGTTCATGACCGGTACCGGCCCCTATATGGAGGAAGGCTCGCCGCTGTGCTTTTTCCCGATTTCGGTCAACTGTTCCACCGACCCGGAGTGGCAGGAGTGGTATCTGTCGGTTTTCCTGATTGAAGGCGTCTTTCTGCTTGCAGCCGCAGTTATCTCCCTCGTCTGCTTTAAGAAGGGCCGCTTTATCCGGTCATTGTTCCTGCTCTGCCTGCCGCAGGTCATTTGCGAAAATCTGTTGAACAACATTTTCTGGTGGATTTTCTGCATTCGTGTGGAGCAGCTGCTTTACATGGTCGTGATGACAGTGATCCTGATTATCTATGCCATCCGTGCAAGGGGGTGGAAATACCGCCTGCTTCCTGTAATCGTGGCCGCCGCCTGTGCGGGGCTGTTCATCATTGCGGAGTTTGCGATGGAGCAGAAGATCGAATTCCTGAGCTTTCTCTCTGTGCGCGACTGCTATATGCTGATGGGCCTGGGAACGGCCGCCTTGCTCTTCACTGAAATATTCGCCTCCCGCAAGGCGCATCTGCAAGCGTGACTTGACATGGAAATGGAGATATTCGCATGAAGAAGCTATTCGCAGCTCTGCTCGTGCTGCTGGTGATGATGGGCGCCTTTGCTCTGGCCTCCGAGGAAACGGTGAAATTCAAGACGCTGGTTGTGGATAAATACGCGGAGGAGATCGACCTGGGCAAGGTGGTCGTTAACCCCAGCGAGGGCAAGCAGTTCTATGAGTTTCTTGCCTCGCTTCCAAATTTGAAGAAGGTGGATATGTTTGCCACCCGCATGAACGGCGAGCGCATCGACAAGCTGGTGGCCCGCTTTCCGGACATTGAGTTCGGGTGGACCATCTCCATGAACGGCTATACGCTTCGCACAGACATGACGGTTTTCTCCACCCGGCATAGCGGAGATACCAAAAACCGCATTTCCTCCAAGTCAGCCTCCGTGCTGCGCTGGTGCAAAAACATGCTTGCGCTGGACCTGGGCCACAACAATATTGACGATTTGTCCTTCCTTTACGAAATGCCGAACCTGAAGGTGCTGATTCTGGTTGACAACACCTTTCAGGACATCACCCCCATCGCTAGCCTGAAGGAACTGGAATACCTTGAAATCTTCTACAATAAGGTGCGCGATATCTCTCCCCTGGCTGAGATGGACAGCCTGGTGGATCTCAACATCTGCTATAACCTGATTACCGATATTTCTCCCGTGATGAACCTGACGGGCCTTCAGCGGCTGTGGATGGGCAACTATATGAGCCGGAATCCCAGCAAAAAGGTGGATCCCGCCATTGGCGAAGCGGTGCAGGCCGCGCTGCCGAATACCACCGTGGATTACTGGTCCTCCAGCGTGAAGGGCGGCTGGCGCGACAAGGGGACGCACTATGATGTGATCAGCCGCATTTTTGCCCGCGGTGGCGAGTACGAACCCTTTGATGATGTGAACCGTGACGGCGATGCCGATGATGCCGACAGAGAGTAAGGAGGAAACCCGTTTATGAAAGCCCAAGTGATCCGCTGGATAACTGCCGTCCTGATGCTTGCTGCCATGGCGCTGCTTATTTCCTCTCCTGCGCTGGCAGAAGTGCGTTCGCTGCCACTGGATATCAAGGAGCATGGATACAAGCCCCTGAAGGAGGGCTGGAGTTCTGATGTGGAATACAAGGACGAATCCATTGAGATAACCTACAAAAACGGATCCATCAAGGCAAAAAGCAGCAGCACCAAGGTTACGACAAGAATGGTGACCATCAAAATTGCCGATCCCACCCAGCTCCGCACGACCATGAGCAACGAGAGCTATGACGATCCGCGGCTGGCCCGCGCCGTCGCCATGGCGAAGAGCATGGACGCGGTGGTGGCCTGCAACGGCGATTTCATGAAGTATTCCTACGACTTTGGCTATGTCGTTCGGCAGGGTGTGCTCTACCGCGACGCGCTGGACGGCAAGCGCGATATCCTGATCATCGATGACAAGGGTGATTTCGACTATGTGCTTCAGGCCACCTCTGAAATGATGGCCGAGAAAGTGGCTGAAATTGAGGCGGACGGCCGCAAGATCATCAATTCCTTCTCCTTTGGCCCGGTGCTGGTCGTGGACGGCGTGGCGCTGGACGCCCACTCCGCCGTCTGCTCGGACAATATTGCCACGCAGCGCATTGCCATCGCGCAGCTGGACGCCCTGACCTATGCCATTATTGAGGTTGACGGCGGCAACGGCACCGGCATCAATATTCGTGAGCTGAGCAATTATATTGTCCGCATGTTCCCCGACTGCAAGGTGGCCTATAACCTGGACGGCGGCGGTTCCACCCACCTGATTATCAACGGCAAGAAGATTCACAAGACGCCCAATGCGCGCCCTATCTCCGACATTATCTACTTTGCGTCCGCGCAGGTTCCGGAGGAATGATCCCTATGTCCAGCATTCAGCTTGGTTCTGTCACGATTTACACCTATGGGCTTGCTCTTGCCCTTGCCTGCGCTGCGGCGCTGCTTTGGATGAGCCTGTCTGCCCGAAAAAACGCGATTCCTGCCAGGGCTGTCAGCACCTTCGCTGTCATCGCGCTGCCCCTGGGCGTGCTTTGTTCCCGGGCGGGCTGGTGCCTGGCACGCCTGGACTGGGTTTCCCAGCAGGAGCATTTCTTTTTCCAGTTTCAGCGCGGCGGCGGCATGCTCTATGGCGCGCTGCTTGGTGTGCTGCTTGCGCTGTGGGTGACTGCGCGCATTCAGAAGCTTCCCTTCGCCAGGCTTGCTGACC
This sequence comes from uncultured Clostridia bacterium, assembly GCA_945877525.1. Taxonomy (GTDB): domain Bacteria; phylum Bacillota; class Clostridia; order Christensenellales; family Aristaeellaceae; genus UBA11524. The sequence goes on from CAMDVP010000005.1 coordinate 16,025, forward strand.
TGACCGCCGCTCCCGGATTGCTGGTGATCGCGATCGGGCGTCTTGCGGAAGGGCTTGTTGGCGAGGGATACGGGCGGAATGTCTATGAGTGGTTTGATCCCTGGGGCGAACAGAGCCTGATTGCCTGGGAAGATCCAAGCCCTTTGTTCCGTTTCCCCTTTGCGGTTCCCGACCACTATGAGGAATACAATTTCGCCATCTTTGTGCTGGAAGCGTTTGCGGCCATCCTGATGCTGGTGCTGGTGCTTTGCAGCCGCCGCAGGAAGGCGGGCGCGAAAGCCGTGCTGGCGCTGCTGCTCTACGCATCCATGCAGGCTGTGTTCGAGAGCATGCGCCAGGACTCCGTGCTGCGCTTCGGCTTTGTTCGGGTAAATCAGCTGCTGAGCGGCGTGCTGGTGCTGATTCTGCTGATTATCTGCATGCGCGGCGCCGGAAAGCTGAAACCCGTGCAGCGGACGATGCCTTTTGTTGAGCTGATTGTCTGCTGCGGCATCATTATGGCGATGGAATTCGCCCTGGAGAAGAAGATTGATTTCCTTACCTGGATGCGGATGGATGTATGCTATATGGTGATGGCCCTCGGCGCGCTGGGATTGATCTTCACGGTTCTCCCGCTCTGGCGCAAAGCCTTCCCGACCATCAAGGAATCATGATTGGGCTGAAAAGCCGGACAAAGGAATCCGTTGCTTGGAGAAAGCAACGGATTCCTTTTGTGATATCAGGCTATGACCGGGAGGAACGCTTTTCGGGCAGGAGGCGGAGCATGAAGGAGAAGCAGGTCAGCACCTCGCCGTTCTCTATTTCCTCATCCACCCAAATGCGGCCATGAAACAGGCTAATGACGTTTTTGCACAGGGAAAGCCCAAGCCCCCAGTTCTGCCCTGTTTTCTTGGTGGTGAAGAAGGGGTCGAAAATCTGCTCCCGCAGCTCGTGGGGAATCCGCGGGCCGTTGTTCAGAATGGACACGGTGACATAGTGATGGGCCAGGCTCATGCGCAGGATCAGCCGCGGCGGCTGCTGGCTGGAAAGCTGGGCCTCCAGGGCGTTGGTCAGCAGGCAGCTGACGGTTTCCCGAAGCTGATCCTCGCAGGCCATGACCATGGCCTGTCCGTGGGCAATGCGAAGCTCCACGGGCACGTTTTCCCTGGCGATGAAGGCGGCGACGGTGTCTTCGATAAGGGCGCGCAGATTCACCGGTTCAAAGGTGATTTTATGCTGGCGCATGGTGTTCCGAACAGCGCTGAGATGCTCGTTGATTTCATCGTTGCGCTGCATGATAAAGGCAATATCAGGCTTCAGGGCATCGTCAGCCTTCATGGACAAAAGGCGCAGCTCAGCCTGCTGGGAAAGGATTTCATTTTTCAGATAATGGCAGAAGGCGCGGGTGACGGTTTCGGAGACGGTCACCTTGCTGCGGAAGGAGCTGATGCTCCGGCGGCGGGTTGAGGTGGAATACAGCTGCACGCAGACGCACAGGAGAAACCCGACCATGACCGCCGTGAATACCGTGGGGACAAGGCTGTTGAGGGCCGTGGGCTTGCCGACGGGCAGCGATTCAAAATGAATATACCCCGCCACCCGGGACATCCACAGCGGCTGAATGGGCATCCACCCGTACAGGTAAACGAAAAGCACGCTGATGCACAGGTGCAGCGCCGCGGTGAGGCTGATGGAGGTGCGCGCTTTGGGCGGCGTGAGGAATACGGAGACGATGGTCAGGACACAGCCCAGCAAGATGCACAGGCTGTTGAATACCCGGAGGAACATGGTCAGATACCGGTAAAAGGCGCGGAACAGCCGAACGTTTTCAAAGGGTCCCGTGCCGTTCATGTACAGGCTGACAAGCACCTGGGGATCCAGAAGCGTTACCTGGAGAAGAAATACGGCCAGCATCACGGCGGTCACGCATCTGCGCCACGCATTGGGCAGAAGATCGGATACCAGCATGCTGAAAAAGGCGTGAAACAGGCAGAACAGCGCATAGGAACCGTTCAGCCCGCGCCAGAGGGCAACGGTGCCGATGGGCAGCTGCTCCATGGTGCGGCGGATGGATGCGTCCACGCCGAAGAAAGAGTAGACCAGGTTATAGCCGTTAAAATCCTTGGCCATATAGACCAGCACGCAGAAGGTGAGGGCCATAAAGCTCAAACACAGGCCGGTGGAAACAAGGATAAAGAGCAGGTTGTGCCGGCGCTGAAGCATGGGCGCGCCCTCCTTTCCGGGTGAACTTTTTTCATTATAGCATATGCGCCGCCGCTCTTTGGCGTCGAAGGGTAAAAAGAAAGGATGATTTTTTCTCAACCCATGGTGGAAAAACGGAGAAATTGGTCAAAATTGTTCCACCTTGTCAATCTGCATGGGCGTGTTATACTGAACTCAACAGGGGTGGTTCGGACATGTGGATGAACCGGACGCCCGAAAAACACCCTGGAAAAGCAAAGGAGGTACCCATGATGAGGAACAAACGGATCGCGGCGCTGGTGATGGCGCTGGTGCTGATGCTGACGGCCCTGCCCATGGCGGGCCTGGCGGAAGGCACGGACAAGGTGAAGCTGTACTACTACGGCTGGACCGATGAGGAAAGCTACATGACCGCGCTGATCAACCTGTTCAACGAGCAGAACGCGGACATCGAAGTGATTCCCAGCTTTGTGAACCATGACGACCACAACCAGAAGGTGGTCGTGATGGTGTCCGGCAATGCGGACAACTTTGACCTGGTGAGCGTGGACAGCCTGGCCAACGTGATCAACCTGGCCAACCTGGGCGGCCTGATGCCCCTGAAGGATCGCATCGACGCCTCCGGCATCGACATGAGCGCTTATGGCCCCATCATCAAGGAAACGGTGTACAACGACGAATACTACGGCTTGCCCTACCGCAGCTCGCTGTATTCCCTGTACTACAACAAGGATCTGTTCGACAAGAAGGGCCTGCCCTATCCCGAGAAGATTACCTGGGACGAGTACCTGGAGCTGTCCCGCCAGCTGACCTATGAAGAGGATGGCGTGCAGTACTGGGGCGGCTTTATTCCGGACTGGCTCAGCTGCCCGCTGTCTATGTATCAGAAGAATTCCAACCTGCTGGACGACGACATGACCGCCCTGACCGAGTGGATGACCATCCTGAACACCGCCATCAATGTGGACAAGTCCCACATGACCTTCCAGCAGCAGACTGCCGAGAGCATCGACTGGCTGAAGTTCTTCTGCACCGGCACCACCGGCATGCTGCTCAACGGCGAATGGACCATCTCCATGTTCAAGGATTATGAGGCCCAGGGCATTGACGTGCCCAACTGGGACGTGACCTACCTGCCCTGCTATGACACCAACAGCGATGTGGTCAGCGCGGGTGGCCTGAGCACCTTCATCGCGGTGGGCGCCAACACCAAGTATCCCGAGGAAGCCTTCCGGTTTGTGCAGTTCATGGCCAGCGAGGAAGCGTCGGTTTATCTGGCCGGCCAGGGCGTGCTGCCTGCCTATTCCTCCGATGCGGTCAAGGCGTCCTTTGCGGAGGCTGCCGGTGTGGCGGGCGCTTCGACCCTGCTGAGCACCACCATCTCCCTGGAAGCGCCCAATGTGAGCGGCTATTCCGCCCTGAGCGCCGCTTATCAGGAAGAAAAGCAGCTGTACATCACCGAGCAGGAATCCCTGGAAGAGTTCATCCAGAACGTGACTGACCGCAGGGAAGAAATCCTGTCCGACTATTGATGCCGTTCCTGTTCCGTAAACCCTGACACATCATCCGCAGCGCCGCCGGGCGGTCCTCAGGGCCTGCCTGACGGCGCTGCTTGGCAGAGGGGAAAATCAATGAAGCGTCTGTCGTATTACCGCCGGGAGCAAATCGAGGGCCTGATGTTCATCATGCCGGCGCTGGTGCTGTTTCTGGTGTTTTTGGCCTATCCCATGGTGTATGGACTGCTGCTGAGCTTTACCAACAACCGCAACGCCAACGCGGCCCTGAACTTCACAGGGCTGAGCAACTATATCCGCCTTTTTACCAAGGACAGCTATTTTCAGGTATCGCTGCGCAACAGCCTGGTATACGCGCTGACATTTTCCCCGGCGGTGCTGATCGCCGCGCTGCTGGTGGCGCTGTTGCTGAACGCGAAAATCAAGGGCTCCCATGCCCTGCGTGTGGTGTGCTTTCTGCCTTATCTGACTTCCATGGTGGCTGTTGCAACCGTGTGGAACATCCTCCTTGCGCCCAACGGGCCCGTGAACGCCATCCTTCGCGCAATCGGGGTGAGCAATCCCCCCGGCTGGCTGATGGACAAGGACTGGGCGCTGTTCTCCGTCACCATGGTGGCGGTGTGGAAAAACTTTGGTTATTACATGATTATTCTCCTGGCCGGACTGCAGGGCATCCCGAACTATCTGTACGAATCAGCAAGGATTGACGGGGCTACCAGCGCCAAGTGCTTCCGCTATGTGACATTGCCCATGCTGACCCCTACGATTTTTCTGTGCCTGATTACTATTATTATCGCGGCTTTCCAGGAGTTTGACATTATCAATATTATGACCCAGGGCGGCCCCGGCCGTGCCACCAACATGCTGGTGTACCGCATTTATGTCGAGGGCTTTACCAACATGAAGATGGGCTATGCCTCGGCCATCGCGTATACGCTGTTTGCCATCATCATGGTGATTACGCTGATTCAGTTCAGGCTTCAGAAGGTGTGGGTGAATTATGACTGAAAACAGAATGGGCCGTCTTTCCGCGCGCCGCCTGAGCCCGGCGCGGGTGATTCGGATCACGCTGATGACGGTGGCTTTTCTGGCGCTGTTTTTCATCATGGCATTTCCGTTCTTCTACATGCTGACTTCTTCGCTCAAGCATGATGCGGATGTGTTTACCAAATCGGTATTTTACATTCCCAATCCGCCAGTGTGGAGCAATTATGTCCGCGTGTGGACGGAAATTGACTTTATGCAGTACTACCTGAACACCATCAAGGTGACGATTCTGGCAACGGCGGCTCAGCTGGTGATTTCCGCGCTGGCGGCCTACGCCTTTGCCAAAATGAGAATTCCCGCGAAGAATTTCTTCTTCGGGCTGTTTATCGCCACCATGATGGTACCCTGGACGGCCATCATGATTCCGCAGTTTGTGGTGGTTACCAAGATGCACCTGTATGATACCCATGCGGCGCTGATTCTGCTGCAGTGCTTCAGTGCATTCGGCATCTTCCTGCTCAGGCAGTTCTTTATGGGCATTCCCAACGAGCTGTGTGAGGCAGCCACCATTGACGGCTGCGGACATTTGCGGATTTTTACCAGAATCATGCTGCCGCTATCCCACTCGGCGGTGTCCGCGCTGGTCATCTTCTCCTTTATCAAGGTCTGGAACGACTATATGGCGCCCCTGATTTACCTGCAAACGCCGTCCAAGCGCACGGTTCAGCTGGGACTATCGCTGTTCCGCTCCCAGTATTCCATGGAATACGGCCTGGTCATGGCGGGAACGGTGTGCGCGCTTTTGCCGATGATTCTACTATATATGCTCTGTGAAAAACAGATTACCGAGGGCATTGCCTTCTCAGGAATGAAAAACTGATTCCCTCCGGGAAAAAGGAGTCGAAGACCTATGCCAGCTGTTGCAATGAACCGGAACGCCATCCTTCTGTCCGGAAAGCCGGAAATCCTGCTGTGCTCGTCGCTGTTCTATTTCCGCCTGCCAGCCTCCTGCTGGGAGGAGCGCATGGTACAGCTGCGCATGTGCGGGTATAATTGCATTGATGTGTACATGCCATGGAATTTTCATGAGCTGCGGCCGGGGGAATGGCACTTTGAGGGCGAGCATGACGTGGACGCCTTCCTGACCCTGGCCCGGAAGCACGGGCTGTATGTGGTGGCCAGACCCGGGCCGTACATTTGCTCGGAGTGGGACGGCGGCGCGCTGCCCGCGTGGCTGTATGACGGAAGCACGCCCCTGCGGCAGAATGACCCGGCATATCTGGCCCGGCTGGATGAATGGCTGAAGAGAATCCTGCCCATTGTGGCCGCACATGCCTATGACAGAGGCGGCAGCGTGGTGGCGGTGCAGCTGGAAAACGAGATGGATTTTTTTGCCTGCCATGACCCGGAAGGCTACATGGCGCATCTGCGGGATGTGGCAAGAGCGTGCGGCGTGACGGTGCCTCTGACTGCCTGCGCAGGGCAGTGTGATCCCCAGGGCGCGGGCGGCACCACGCCTCAGGTGCATATCACCTTTAATGCCTACTGTCCTGATGACTACCGGTATCTGGAGATGCAGCTGGCCCATATGCGCGGCCTGGCCTCTGCTACGGATACGCCCCTGATGATTACCGAAACCGACCGCGCTCACCAGCAGCTGCGGCGGGAAATGATGATGGGCGCACGGCTGATCAGCCCATACAATCAGGTGGGCGGAACCGACATGGACATGACCAACGGCATCAGCAACTGGGCATGGAACGCAGAAAAGCCCCTGGCGCTGATGGCGACGGACTATGATTTTATGTCCATGATCACAGCCGACGGCCGCCTGCGGGAGGAAGCGGCGGAGGGCAGACTGATGGGATCCATACTGGCCTCTCTGGGCACTCATCTGGCTGCGGCGCAGCCCTGCGATGCGCCTGCTGAGATCGAGGCGAATTTCACCATGCCGCTGAAGCAGAACGACAGGGGGCAGGATGTACCCTGCTGGCCTGCCATGAGGATGGACTGCGGCACGCTGTTTGCCCTGAGCAACCTGGGCGCGGAGGCCGGAGAATCATGCTTTGCGGCAGCAGACGGCGAACGCTGCACAGTGAACGTGGCGCCGGGACGATGCGTGATTCTTCCGTGGCAGGTATCCCTGGGCCCCTGGGGTGCGGAGGACGCAGTGCTTTTGTGGTCCGAGGCCGAATGGTGCGGCCATGAACAGCGGGAGGACGGGCTGTGGCTGACCCTGACAGGAGACGATGCAGCCCGGGCAGCATTCCTGTGCGGAGGCACAAGAACCGTGGTGCAGGGCAGCGCATGGCAGCGCATCCGCGACGGGCTGATGGTGCGTATTCTTCCAAGGGAGGAAGCGGTGCGCTGGGGATGCGTCAATCTTCCGCCGCTGGAGATGGAAATTCCGTCCCGGGTATGTACCCGGCAGGTGACGGCGGTGTGCCGCCACGACGCAGACATTGCCAGCCTGGCAGAGCCCCTTGGACGCGGAATCACGACCATGGAACAGGCCGGACAATATCGGGGCGATATGATTTATACCCTCAAAATCGACGGGGACGATCCGCTTCTGCTTCAGCACGCGGCGGATCTGCTCTGGGCGCGGCATGGAGACAGCTGTCAGGCAATGTACAGCGACGGCAGCAGCGTGCTGCTTGCAGGAGGCGCGGGGGAATGGGCCATCCGCGTGCAGTCCTGGGGGCATGCAAACTTCGACGACGTGCGTCAGCCGGCGCTGAAAATGGGCAGCGGCAAGGGCATCAGTGGCGCGGTACAAATAACGCACACGAAGGATATTGCTGATTTGTGGCGAATCTGTCCCGCAGCCAAGTATGCGGTTCAAGGCAACAGCGGGCTGCGCGAAACAGACGGGATTATGGCCACGGGCATCAACAGCTGGAGCTATCCTGCAAGCCCCATGGAAGCGGACTATATCCGCAAGGTGCATTTTCCGGAGAACTGCGACAGGCATCTATTGTACATTGAGCGGGACGCAAGCCAGGTAGAAGCCTATGTGGACGGCGCCCTTGCGGATGTCAAGCGTCCGGGAGATCCCTGGCTGGATCTGTCCCGGGCGGCAAAGCCGGGACAGGCCGCGGAGCTCATGCTGCGGGTGACCCGCCGCTTCAGCCACGATTCTCTTGGCGCTGTGCGGCTGATGAGCGGGCGCGCCGTGTGCGATGCGGCCATGGCGGGAATTTCGCCGGAGGAGTGGCAGCGCCTGGCGCCCTTGGGGCAGGGCGAAAGAACCGAACTGCCCATCTGCCTGAACCCTGGCGAGGAAGTGCTGCTGACGGCGCTGATGGATGACGGCCCGAGACGCGACCGCATGCTGGTGATTGAGGGCGAGGGAATCGAAGCGACCCTGCTGACGGACGGGCATGTGGCCGGTCGTGTATTGCGGCCTGCTCCGGGGTATCCTGAGGTGAAGGGCGGAAGCGCCAGAAGAATTTATCTCCCCGGCGCCTGGCAGGAGAATGTGCGCCTGCATGTAGCGGGCATCGGCCAGGGCGGCGTGCTGAGGGAACTGAAGTGGGAAATGGTGGTCAGATAGCATTCGGCACAGGAGGGGAAGCATGAAAATTCGTGTCCTGATAGCGGAGGACAGCGAGTCAATCCGGAAGTGGTATCAGTATGCCCTGGAGCAGGCGGAGGACATTGAGCTGCTTCCCATGGCGACCAATGGCTATGAAACCATGGCGCTGGCAGCGCAGTATCATCCTGATGTGCTGATTCTGGATATCGAGATGGAATGCCGCGACGCGGGTATATATGCCGGCAGCCAGATTATGAAAACGCTGCCCGAAACGAAAATCATCATGCTGACCGTGTATGACGACGACGAAACAATCTTCCGTTCCTATGAAATGGGCGCGGTGGACTATCTGATCAAGGATGCGTCGATTGAGCAGGTGCTGGAGGCGATCCGCGACGCGTATCACGGCACCTCGCCCATCCGGCAGGATGTGGCCCAGAAGCTCCGGGACGAGTTTCGCCGCCTGAAGCAGAAGGAACACACCCTGATGACCAGCATGCAGATGGTGCAGCAGCTTTCCGCCACGGAATGCAGCATTGCCGTAATGCTGTGCGAGGGCATGAGCCGCAAGGAAATCTGCCAGCACCGTGTGATCGAGATGAGCACTGTCAAGACCCATATCCGGAATATTCTGCAGAAGTTCCACCTGAAGAGCACAAGCCAGCTGGTCGAGTTTGTCCACTCGGAAAATCTGCTGCCGCTGCTGCGCATGTGCGACAAGGAGGAGCACCACCCAAACGGACAGGCTGCGAAGGAGAAGCTGACGGATGGACAAAGTGACAATCAGGGGCAGGAGCCTGATCTTTGATAATCAAGAATTGAAGCTGAAAGGCATGGGCGTGGGCTCGTGGCTGAACCTGGAGCATTTCATGATGGGCATGCCGGGTGTGGATAGAATGATTCGCCAGGCGATGGATCGCCGCTGTCCCGGGCTGATGGAGGCGGTGGAGGACAGCTTCTTTACCGATGAGGACGCTGCGTACCTGACCGGGCTTGGAATCAACTTTATCCGCGTTCCCTTTCGCAGCGGCCTGCTGGTGGACGAGGTCACGGGCCGCCTGCGCCCCGCGGGACGGGACAGGCTGGCCAGGCTGGGGGAAATCTGCGACAGGAACAGGCTGTTTTTCATGCCGGATCTCCACGCGGTGCCGGGAGGACAGAATCCTGACTGGCATTCCGGCAGCGAAACGGGCAGCGCGGAGTTCTGGCGATACAGGGCCCTGCGGGATCAGGCCGTAACGGTATGGCGCGAGGCCGCCCACGCACTGGCTGGCTGCCGGTATCTGCTGGGATACGACCTGCTCAACGAGCCTGTGCTGCCGGACGGGGACAAGGCGCTCCTGAACGACTTCCATCTGCGGGCGGCCGAGGCCATCCGACAGGAGGATTCTGAACATCTGCTGCTGGTGGAGGGCGGGCGCTTCGCCATGGACTTTGAGGGCGTGTGCCTCCCGGACAGAGGGAAAAGCGCGTACACCTATCATTTTTACCCGGCAGTGTGGGATGACTCGCTGAATGATCCGCAGCTGCCCGCAGAGAAAAGAAGTGCGCGGATTGCTGCGGCCCATGAGCGGGTGATGGACACCATGGGGGACTATGGCGGCCCGCTTCTGTGCGGCGAAACGGGGTATGAGCTGTTTGAGGATGAGGCCAGAGGGCTGCAAATGCTGGATGAAACGGTGGAGGTGCTGGAGCGTCGCGGAGCATCCTGGTGCCTGTGGGCATACAAGGATACCGGCGTGATGGGGCTGCTGTCGCCCGCGGAGGATTCCGCCTGGATGCGGTGCGTGAACCGCATTGCGGAAAGCTGGAGCCACCATGGGGATATGCGCTACGGCGACACGCTGGCCAGGCGCATTGCAAAGGAGCATTTCGGCAGCCTGACGGAGGACGAAATTTATCAGTTGCAGTTCCGGCTAAGGGCTGCCCTGTTCCAGCCGGAAGCGGACGAATGGCTTGCTCCCGCGCTGCAGGCACTGACGGAACAGGAGGCTGCGAGCATGGGAGATGACTTCTCGTTCAGCCGGTGCGTGGTGAGAAGGGCATATGAGGCATTCCTGCGCAAGCATGCCGCAGGATAAGGCAGGGGGAAAAAACATCATGGCGCGCCGTGCTGAGCGGTCAGGATTTCACACCAGCAGAGGATTCAAACCTATCACAAAAAAGCCGGGCGGCCTTAAGCTCCCTCCGCTTCTGTATCGGGGTTTTCCAGTCCAGGACTGACATGGGAATGCGGTTCGAGCGCCGCAAGTAGCGCTTCATCTGGAGCTGCAGATCCTCATACGAGTAGAACTTCAGATAATTGTAAAACCGCTCCTGATCATTCCTATGGCTTCGCTCTACTTTCCCGTTATGCCAGGGGGTCCTGGGACGGATCGTCTTGTGGACAATGTGGAGTCTTCTGCAAAGATCATCCAAAGGATGAATGCGGTTTGTCTAATGCGTGTGGGTGAACTCTCCGCCGTTGTCCGTCTGGATCACATCCGGTGAATAGCCAAAGTAGATCAGCGCGCGCTGCACAAACTCTACCGTGCTGTAGCTGCTGGCTTCCTTGTAGGCGTAAATGAACCGCTCCCGGCTGGCTTCTTCGAGCATGGTGTATTGGTAGAACTTCTCGCCGTTCGAGCCCGTATAACAGGCTGTCGGTACGTACTTCACATCCATTTGCCACTTCCTGCCAAGCTCTGCAGGCGTATCGTAGCGTCCCAGATGCCTGGATTTTTTCTTTGTGGATTCCACTTTTTTTCCGGTAGCCGAGCCGGACGAACACGCGATACAGCGACCCTGGGTGTCTGTTGTAGGCTTTCTCCTGGCGGAGCTTACCGAACAATTCGCAGATACTGATGTTGGGATTGCGGCGGTGGTAGTTCCGTATCCAGCTCAATTCCTCCTCTGTGTGTGCGTTGGGATGCTGGCTGTGGGGACGGTGTGACCTGGGGGTAAGAGAAGCCCTTGTTCCGTCGTTCAGCTTGAACCAGCGCATGAGGGATGCCTTTGAAATGTGATACCGGCACAGGACAAAGTCAATGTCCCTTGTCTGGCGGTACAGCCGCACGGCCCCTTCCTTTGTGCTCACCGCATGGGGCAGGTAACGCTTGTTGCTTTTCTCTTCCTGTGCTACAATACTCATGACGATTGAGTCCTTTCATTAGTTTGGGTTTGGTAGCTTTATTCCAATGATCTCAATCGTCTTTTTTCTATACCTTGGTCTCACTTCTATTGTAATGCTACATTTCGCGGAAAAAATTCCTTCGCCCCCTTCGACAAAAACGCACAGAAAACGGCACGATTTTTTTTCTGCAAGGCGTGGCAAGGCATTGCGGCCCTTTCATGAAAAGTGACGGGGAAAATGACCAGAAACCGTATTGACAACAGAAACCGAACACAATATAATGTCTCTTGCGCCGGGAAACAGCACAAGATGTTGTTCTCATAGCATGTAATGGACACAATCGGTTGTGGTGATGCGAAGAATGCGCATGGGCTGCCGGTTGATCAGCAAGCAGAGGGAAGCTGCGCCGCAGGCAGAAAGGCAGCACGGCGGGTTCCTTTTCTTATGCCCTTTTCCCGCCGGAGATCCGGCAGCGTCGGTGACTGACCTACCCATCATACAGGAGGGATCCTCATGAGCATCACGAATATCCGCAAGCGTGACGGCCGGACGGTGGAATTCGACCAGACCAAGATTGAAAACGCGATTTTCCGCGCTTTCCAGGCGTCCTCCAGCGCCAAGGGACGGGAAACCGCCCAGGCCCTGGCCCAGCAGGTGGTAAAGGAGCTGGAAAACAACGAGAACGTGTCCTCCACCCCCACGGTGGAGCAGGTGCAGGACACCGTGGAGCGCGTGCTGATTGAAAAGGGCTTTGTCCGCAGCGCCAAGGCGTATATCCTTTACCGCGCCGAGCGCAGCCGCGTGCGCGAGATGAACACCCGGCTGATGAAAACCTTCGAGGATATTACCTTCAAGGACGCCATTGATTCCGACATCAAGCGTGAGAACGCCAACATCAACGGCGATACCGCCATGGGCTCCATGCTGAAGTTCGGCTCCGAGGGCGCCAAGCAGTTCTACGACATGTATGTGCTGGATCCCCGCTTTGCTCAGGCGCACCGGGAGGGCGATATCCATATCCACGACAAGGACTTCTATACCCTTACCACCACCTGCTGCCAGATTGAGCTGTCCACCCTGTTCCGGGACGGCTTTTCCACCGGCCACGGCTATCTGCGCGAGCCACAGGACATCACCAGCTATGCCGCGCTGTGCTGCATTGCCATCCAGGCCAACCAGAACGACCAGCATGGCGGCCAGAGCATCGTGGATTTCGATTACGGCATGGCGCCAGGCGTAAAGAAAACCTATATCAAGCGTTTCCGCATGAATATGGCCCGCGCACTGGAGCTGCTGGTCAGCGACGAGCAGGCCGAGCAGGACGCGGAGGAAATCATCGCCGCGCTGAAGGTCCAGGGTCTGGCTCCCACGCTGGTGCCTACCCAGGAGCAGCAGGACGCGCTCCGTACCCTGCTAATGGAAAAGACCGGCGACGAGGCCGTCGTGCAGCACATCATGGACTTCTCCAAGGCCCATGCCGAGCAGGAAACCGACAGGGCCACCTATCAGGCCATGGAAGCCCTGGTGCACAACCTGAACACCATGAACAGCCGCGCCGGCGCGCAGGTACCCTTTTCCTCCATCAACTACGGCATGGATACCTCCCCTGAGGGCCGTATGGTGATGAAAAACCTGCTCCACGCCACCGAGCACGGCCTGGGCGGGGGCGAAACGCCCATCTTCCCCATCCAGATTTTCCGCGTGAAGGAGGGCGTGAACTTCAACCCCGGCGAGCCAAACTACGACCTGTACCGTCTGGCCATCCGCACCAGCGCCAAGCGGCTGTTCCCCAACTTCAGCTTTGTGGATGCACCCTTCAATCTGCAGTATTACAAGCCCGGCCATCCTGAAACGGAAATCGCCTACATGGGCTGCCGCACCCGTGTAATGGGCAACGCTTACGACCCCGACCGGGAGATTGCCCCCCGCCGCGGCAATCTGTCCTTCACCTCCATCAACCTGCCCCGTATTGCCATCAAGGCCAACGGTGACGTGCAGTGGTTCTTTGAGGAGCTGGAGCGCAAAATGGCGCTTGTGACCGAACAGCTGGACGAGCGTCTGGCCATCATCAGCAAGAAGAAGGTCAAGAATTTCCCCTTCCTGATGGGTCAGGGCGTGTGGATTGATTCCGAGAAGCTGGACTGGGACGACACGGTGGGCGAGGTGCTCAAGCACGGCACGCTGACCATCGGATTCATCGGCCTGGCCGAGGCGCTGGTGGCCCTGCGGGGCAAGCACCACGGCGAGTGCGAGGAAAGCCAGAACCTGGGCCTGGAAATCATCGGCACCATGCGCGCCTATACGGACAAGCTGTCCCGGGAGCGCGGGCTGAATTACAGCCTGATTGCCACCCCCGCCGAGGGCCTGTCCGGCCGCTTCGTCCGCCTGGACAAGGAAAAGTTCGGCATCATCCCCGGCGTGACCGATCGGGAATACTATACCAACAGCTTCCATGTGCCGGTGTACTACCCCTGCTCCGCCTTCCACAAGCTGTCCATTGAGGCGCCCTATCACGCCCTGACCAACGGCGGCCACATCAGCTATGTGGAGATGGACGGCGATCCCCTGCAGAACCTGGACGCTTTTGAGAAGATCGTCCGCTTCATGCACGACAAGGGCATCGGCTACGGCTCCATCAACCATCCCGTAGACCGCGACCCCGTCTGCGGCTACAACGGCATCATCGGCGACGAGTGCCCCTGCTGCCACCGCACCGAGGACAGCCGCCCCTTCGAGCGGATTCGCCGCATTACCGGCTATCTGGTAGGCACGCTGGATCGCTTCAACAACGCCAAGCGCGCCGAGGAGCACGACCGGGTGAAGCACGGGGTGTAATGGACCGCACAAATCCTGCCGGGGAGGGGAAACGACCCTTCTCCGGCGTTTTGCCGCAAGGGAGGATTGGCATGGATATTCGCATCGCAGGTACGGTGGATGACTCCATTGTAGACGGCCCGGGCTACCGCTATACCGTGTTTACCCAGGGCTGCCCCCATCACTGCCCGGGGTGTCACAACCCCGAAACCCACGACTTTGCCGGGGGCAAAATGGTGGACACGGAGGACATCATCCGGCAGTTTTGCGAAAATCCGCTGCTGGACGGTATTACGCTGTCGGGGGGCGACCCCATGTGTCAGCCGGAGCCCTGTTTGGCCCTGGCCCGGGCGGCGCATGATGCAGGGCTGAACGTGTGGGCCTACACCGGCTATACCTGGGAAGCGCTGCTCGCAGAGGCCGATCCGGCTCGCATGGCGCTGCTGAAGGAAATCGACGTGCTGGTGGACGGGCCGTTCCTGCTGGCGCAGCGGTCGCTGGAGCTGAAGTTTTGCGGCAGCCGCAACCAGCGCTTGATCGATGTGCCCCGGAGCCTGGAAGCGGAGACTCCCGTTCAATGGCAGCAGCCCGCATGGGACACGCTGTAACAAGCCGCACGCATGTGCAGGAAATTTCCTTAATTGCAAGAACAAGTTGAACCCCGACCTTCGGATAGAGTAAGAAAGT
>CAMDVP010000006.1 GCA_945877525.1 uncultured Clostridia bacterium
GACCTTCACCGACGCGGTGGGCAACGTGTTCCGCTATACCGTAGCCGAGCTCGAAACGCTGGGCAAGACCGACGTCGAGGAGATGCAGGCCGGCGACTGGAGCCTGACCCTCTTCACCTGCACCTACGGCGGCAAGAGCCGCGTGACCGTCCGCTGTGTCCCGGCGGAGAGCGGCGCAGCCTATTAAAAGCATATCAAAAAGTGGAGCGTCCCAACCGGGACGCTCCGTTGTGTTTTTACAGGGACCTGCGCAGGTAGTCGGCCGTGATCGTATCGCCGCGTTCGATCATCTCCCGCGGCGTGCCGGTGAACACGATCTCGCCGCCCGCCGTGCCGCCGTCCGGCCCGACGTCGATCAGATAATCGGCCTGCTTCATCACGTCCAGATTGTGCTCGATGACGATGACCGTGTTGCCCCGCTGAACCAGCCCGTCGAGCAGCGCCATGACCGTTTTGACGTCCGAGGCATGCAGGCCGGTGGTCGGCTCGTCCAGCACGTAAATGTTGCCCTTCTTATCGAGGTACTTGGCCAGCTTGACCCGCTGGCGCTCGCCGCCCGAGAGGGTGGACAGCGGCTGCCCCAGCGACAGGTAGGGCAGGCCGACCTCGATCATCGCCCGGAGCGCTTTGGCGATCTTCCGGTTGTCCCGGAAAAATTCGTAGGCGTCCTCAGCCTGCATCGCCAGAATCTCCACGATGTTCTTGCCCCGGTAGCGGTAGGACAGCGCCTCGTCGCTGTACCGCCTGCCCTCGCAGGCCTCGCAGACCGTGGTGACCGGGTCCATGAACACCAGCTCGGTGACGATCGCGCCCCGGCCGCCGCACACCGGGCAGCCGCCCTTGCTGTTGAAGGAGAACAGCGCGGCGTCCACCCCGTTTTCGGCCGCCATCACTTTCCGGATCTCATCGAAAAAGCCCAGAAAGGTCGCCGGGGTCGAGCGCCCGGTAGCCGTCACAGGCGACTGGTCTACCAGCACCACCCGGTCGGCGTACTGCCGGGCAAACACGTCCCGGATGAGCGAGCTTTTGCCCGAGCCCGCGACGCCGGTGACGACCGTCAGCACATCGAGCGGGATATCGACCGACACGTTTTTGAGGTTGTGCACGCTGGCGTTCCGGACGGGCAGGAAGGCCGTCGGTTTCCGGGGATTTGCTTTCAACGGGCAGTTCTCCCCCATCGCCCGGCCGGTCAGCGTGCCCGAGACGAGCAGCGCCTCGTAGCTGCCCTGAACGCCGCCGTTTTTGCCCGCGAGCGGCCCCACGTCGATGACCTCGTCCGCGATCGAGATCACGTCCTTGTCGTGCTCGACCACGAGTACGGTGTTGCCCCGGTCGCGCAGGCTGCGCAGCAGCCGGGTCATGCGGTGGACGTCCCGGGGATGCATGCCGGTGCTGGGCTCGTCAAAGATGTAGGTCATGCCGGTCAGCGCGCTGCCCATGTAGCGCACCAGCTTGAGGCGCTGGGCCTCGCCGCCCGACAGCGTGCTGGATTCTCTGTCCATGGAAAGGTAGGGCAGACCGATGTCGATCATGCGGGACAGGGAGGCGGTCAGCGCGGCCACGATGGTGGCGGCTCTTGGGTCGTCGATGGTGTGCAGCACCTTCACCAGTTCGGTAAACTCCAGGGCGCACATTTCATCAATGCTGTAGCCCATCACCTTGCAGGAAAGGCTCTTTTCATTCAGTCGCCGCCCGTGGCAGACCGGGCAGATCTTTTCCTCCACCAGTTCCATCAGCCGCTTGACGGAAGCCTCTTTGATCTGGGAGGTATCCCGATTCAGGAGAAGACGGTGCAAATACCGGGAAATGCCCTCCACTTTCTTGGAAAGGCGCGGTCCATCCGGAGTGTCCGCGCCGTATAGCAAATGATTGCGCTCCAGCTCCGTGAAGTCCTTCCACTTTTTATTCAGCGGAAACAGACCGGATTCTGCGTACTGCCTCCAGTACCAATTGTCTACATGAAAGGCGGGCAGATCAGCCATCCCTTCGTTCCAGGACTTTTCCGGGTTGATGCGGCCTTCAATGTCCACCGTCATAACCTTGCCGATGCCGGAGCATTCGGGGCACATGCCGTTGGGGTCGTTGAAGGAAAAGTAGGAGGCCGTTCCTATATAGGGCGTGCCGATGCGGGCGTACAGCAGCCGCAGGGCAGCATACATATCGCTGATGGTGCCTACGGTGGAGCGGGCATTGCCGCCCAGCCGGGATTGATCCACGATCACGGATGCGGAAAGGTTGTCGATTCTCTCCACCCGAGGCTTTTCGTATTTGGGCAGCCGCCCCCGCATGAACGCGGTATAGGTCTCGTTCATTTGCCGCTGGCTTTCGGCGGCGATGGTGTCAAAAACGATGCTGGATTTGCCGGAGCCGGAAACCCCGGTAAACACCACGATTTTCCCCTTGGGAATATCCAGGGAGATATTCTTCAGATTGTTCTGCCGAAGGCCCCGAATCTCAATCCGATCCTGATTCATCATGAAACCGCCTCGCTTTCTATTTGCATGATACATCTTCAGAGCGTGTTTTTCTCGACATCGCTTGCCAAACACGAAGCAGACACGCCGCACCAACCGCGGCGTGCCAGAAGGAATATCTGGTCTGGCA
Organism: uncultured Clostridia bacterium; assembly: GCA_945877525.1. Classification (GTDB taxonomy): domain Bacteria; phylum Bacillota; class Clostridia; order Christensenellales; family Aristaeellaceae; genus UBA11524. Next base: position 2,605 of record CAMDVP010000006.1, read on the forward strand.
GAGAGGGGGTATTGGAGATGCTACTCCGCCTTTTTTCTGACAGGCACCTGGATTTCCGACAGCCACTGGCTTTCATCATCCTTGTTCCACACGCCGTCAATATAGCTTTCCCGGATATCGCCGGCGATCTCATACCCGTTTTCCTCGATATACCGCAGTACCGTTGCGTAGGATTCCGCGAATGTACGGTAGGAACCCCTGTGGAACACGCAGGCCGCCTGGATTTCGGGAAGCGTTTTGAAGCGCAGATCGCCGGTTTCCCTTTTGGCCGCTACAACGGATTCGCAGATATCCACCAGGATATCCGCATCCTTGTATCCAGCCTCCGGGTAAGCCGTGAAGCAGTATTCCGGAAGAGCGCGTTCGCAGCCCGCCTTCTCCATCAGCGCACCCATTTCCGGCATCCGGTCAAACAGGCCGTCATAGGATTCCAGCCGGATTCGCATAAAGGCCACGGTGGCTGCCGGGATGGTTTTGATCAGAACAGGCGCGGACAGCCCGGTTTTCTTTTTGGACAGATACCCGTCCACCACGGCAATCTGCCTGGTGAGATCAGAAATTTTTGCCAGCAGCTCTGACTTTTTCTTCAGAAGCACCGCTTCCTCGTCCGCGCCGGCATTGATATGGGCGATTTCCTCCAGGGTGAAGCCCGCCAGCTTCAGGGCGGTGATCTGGTGGAGCACGGCCATCTGGGAAAGGGTGTAGTACCGGTAGCCGGTCTCAGGATGAATCAGCGCGGGCATCAGCAGGCCCTGTTCCTCATAAAAGCGCAGGGTCTTGACGGTTATGTGGTTCATCGCCGCAAACATGCCGATCCTGTACAGCGTGTCTCCGGTTTTTTCCTCGCAGGGCTTGTGTTCGTGCTTCATTTCCATTGTCTTACTCCCATCTGAAGGTTTTGACGGCCATGGCGCCGCAGACCACCGCCATGGCTGTCAGGGCAGCCACCGGCATGACCATATGATCATAACACCCCATGGACACGGATTTCAACAGCCTGATGCCCATGCCGAGGGGCATCCATTCGGCAACGGCTCTCAGCGTGGCCGGAAACACCTCGGAGGGAATGGTGGCCCCGGAAAACAGCAGCATGGGAAAGTAGAGCAGGCTTGTGGCTACGTTCATGGATTTTGTGGTTCGGCACAGGCTGGCCACCATGAGGCCGATGGAAAACATGGAGATCATGGTCAGCAGCCACAGGGCGATGTATACCAGCACATTGCCCTGCATCCGATAGCCGAAAAAGACTACCGCGGCGATGGTGAGAATCAGGGTGGAACAGGCAGACATCACACCGCTGCAAAGGGTATCGCAGAAAAGAAGCCTCGCAGGGGAGCAGGGGCTGCAGTACATCCGCCGCAGGATTCCCTGGGAGCGCAGCTCCACAATGGTAATGGGAATGCTCATAAAGGCACTGCAGCAGATGCCCACGGTGGACAGCGCCACATACGAGCTTTGCAGATAGGTAAGCCCCGAATCCGCGGCGTCCTTTCCCCCGGCAATCATCGCAATCAGAAGGAATACCACCAGCGGCATCGAAAGGCAAAACAGAATTACATCCGGCGAGCGGAAAAAGATATTCTGCTCCACCCGGTACATGCGCCAAAACCTTCTCACAGCAGTTCCTCCTCTCCCATCAGGTACAGATACGCATCCTCCAGATTCTTCTGACCCGAAGCTGCGATGACTTCATTGACGGTGCCTTCCGCGACCTTTTTTCCCGACTTGATGATACATGCACGGTCACAAAGGGCCTCCGCTTCTTCCATGTAATGAGTGGTCAGAAAGATCGTAAGCCCCTGCTCCTTCAACTGCTTCAGGGTTCGCCATACCTCGCGGCGGGCCACCACATCCAGTCCGGTGGTCAGCTCGTCCAGAAAGACGATATCCGGGTTTCCGAGCAGCGCCAGCACCACGGAAAGCTTCTGCCGCTCCCCTCCGGAGAGCTTGGACACAAAGCTCTTCTTGAGTGCATCCAGACCGAACTGCTTGAGCAGACGCGGGTAGTTTTCCGGGGCGGCATACAGGGAAGCATACTCGATGCACGCCTCCTCCACGGTGATATTGGGCTGATACTGGGTGTTCTGAAGCTGGACGCCAACCCGTTCAAACACCTGCTTCCTGCTGCGGGCGGCGTCCATTCCCCAAATGCTTGCGGAGCCTTCATCCGGGGCCTTCAATCCCAGAATCAAATCAATGGTGGTGCTTTTTCCTGCGCCGTTGTGTCCCAGCAGCGCAAAAACCTCGCCCTTTTGCACCTGAAAGGACAGACCGTCCACAACCCTGCGGCCGGAAAATGATTTTGTCAGGTTTTGAACCATGACAGCCGGTTCGTTCATCAAAAAATCCTCCTTGCTTTTCGTTGCAAGAAGGATTGTATCATCTCCCCTTAGGGGGAGAGTCAAGCGCTTTTTGACCCTTTCGCTTCAGCGCGTATAAACCTCAATGGCCGCCGCCATAAAGGCTGCCGTACCTGCCCCGTATCCATCAATGGAATGCGTGAAGCGCTCATCGCTGACATACATCTGGCCGAGACAGGAAAGGATTTCTTTCGTGCAGGTGTAGTAGTTGGCAGTGATATAATCCTGCCATTTTTTCACAAGGGCCTGCGCCTCCGGGCTGTCCGGTGCCAGCGAGCGCTTCTGGCCAAACTCACTGAGAATCATGGCGCCTTCGCCGTCCAGCAGCTTCTGCTGCGCCGCGCCGCGGCGGCCTGCCTTTTCTTCATACTCGGCATAGGCGGCCGTGCCGCCCCAGCGCTGCTTCGCCTCAGCGGCGTATTTCTTTTTCGTCTCTTCGATCATTGTCGTATCAAATTGCCGGAAGCTCATATCCCGCTCTCCCTTCAGGGTTTTGTCCACAAGCGAAATCAGGCTGTCAAGCCTGCTTCGCTTTTGCAGAAGAAGCTCTTTCTGCCTGCGCAAGGCGCTTTCCTTTTCATAGGCGGGATTTTGCATGATTTTCCGGATATCCTCCAATGAAAAGTCAAGCTCCCGGAAAAACAGAATCTGCTGCAGAACCTCCAGGTCCGTATCGCTGTATATCCGATAGCCTGCCTCTGTGACTTCACTGGGCTTCAGCAAGCCAATTTCGTCATAGTAATGCAGCGTACGGACGGTTACGCCGGTTAGCTTTGCCACGCTGCTGATGTTCATGCCCAGAAATCCTCCGTTTGCTGCATGATTTCCCGGGTGGGGGTGATGGTCGCGTCAAAGATGGATGCGCCCGTTTTCCGCAGGTAATGCCTGATCAGCGCGTATCCGCAGGCATAGCCGCCGCAATAGGGCATGCCGATGGGCCGGCCGCCCCGCAGCGCCATGATCTCATCGCCGTACAGACAGGCGGAAAGCACCTGGAAATCGCTGGTTTCAAGGTTGCCCCGGACGAGCGGCTTGACGGTTTCCCGCAGCGTTTCCGGCGCCGTTTCCCTGACCCATTTGCCGACCTTGTCCTCGCCAAACATTTCCGCGGCAAAAACCTCGGCCAGACCTTCCGATACGATCATATCCGCCAGGGTGATTTGACTGCTCCACTGCATGAACTGCCAGCGGACGTTGTGATTGGCTTCATGGGCCAGCGCCACCGGCAGCAGGCCAAGCGACCGATCATTCGGGACGATGGAGCCGATGATATAGCCGGGGATCCCGCCGTCGCCGCAATAGTCGCCTGCCATTGCGGTCATGGGGCTGCGGGGATCGCTCAGCATCACCGTAAACACATACTCCTGCCTGGGCAGCCTGATTCCATGCTGCTCGAAGCCTGAAAGCGCATGGCGGATGCTGCTTTCGCAGTTTGCCCAGAAGGCTTCGTGATGGATCTGCTCTATTTCCGCGAGGCGTTCCATGGTAATCTGCGCCGGGGTATAATAGCCGCTCGCGGCGGCGGCAGACACCACATCGCAGCCGCCCTCAGCTTCCGCTTTCAGAGGAATGCCGACGCATGCCCATTTGAATGCAAAGGGCTTCATCAGCTTGTCCCGAAAAATGTGATCCTTTTCGGCAGGCGCCGCGTTCATCATTTCCTGATAGATGCGGTCAGACCGAATCGCTGTAATCTTCATGACATGGACCTCCGCTTTGCTTACTCGTGTCCGGACACAGGCATAGCATACGCTATGACGCGGTGTGAGAGTCAAGGGCTTTTCAAAAAACAGTTCAGCAATGACGATAGAACGCGGAGACGCCCCCTGCACAAGCCATGCAGGGGGCGTCCGCTTACGTCAGCTCTTTAACAAACAGATGATCCACACCGCCGCCATAGTTCACAATATCCCGGAGAAAATGATAGCCGTAGCGCTCGTACAGCCCCACATGTCCGGTGGGAATGTAGCTGCGCGTAAAGCCCAGACCGCTTGCATATTCATTGGCATGGGCGATGAGCCGCCCGCTGAGCCGTTGGCCGCGAAACTCCTCTGCCACGAATATGCTGGAAATCCATGGACAGATTTCCGGCAGGGGGTAATAGTCCTCTTTCATGATGGAGGCCATACCGGCAATCCGGCCACCCTTCAGCGCAACAAACATGGTCTCCCAGTCCGTAAAGGCCCAGGTGCGTATTATCCGCGCGATGTGTTCCCGCGCCTCCGTCCAGGAGCATGTTTCGACAAAGTGCAGCAGTTCTTCGGATAGTGCCGTGTCCTTCTCCACCTGGACAATGGCCAGATCGTCCTGCGTTTGCCAGCCAAAGTGCTGCGCTACCAGCGCTGCGGTTTCCGCCACGCTTCGGCTGTTGTCCCGTTCCAGGTAAAACATGCCGCTTTGCCGTATGCTCTGACAGCGCCTTTCATTCAGGGTACGAAGGGTTTCATTGCAGGTTTCCCTGGCCCTTTCATAGTTTGTGGCGCTGTGGATGAAATCGCTGAAGCCCTGATGGTCCGGACGGCTGCAGTATTCCTTTGCCAGGTTGCGAGGATCCCTGATCAAAAAAGCGATTTTTGACGGCTCGGTGATTTTTTCTGCCTCCTCCACGGTCAGGTGGCAGTCGCACAGCATCGGGCCGCTGTGCGACAGACGAACCAAATCCAGCAGCACAAAATCCAGCTGCTCCCGTGTGTTCTGAATCAGCCAGGCCTGGTATTCATCCACGCTGCGCCCGAAGAATTCATCAGCATTCCTGAACTGCTGGTTCATGGCCGGCTGCAATGTTCTGTCGGACATTGCCCGATGAATGGGAAACATCTCATCGATGTCATATACCGGAACGCCGTACTTCTGCCCAAGGGCCCGGGAAACCGTCGTTTTGCCGACGCAGGGGGTTCCCGAAATAAAGTAAACATTTTTCAAATACGCTTTCAGTACATGATCCTGAACAATCATGCGGATGCTCCTTTCTGATAAAACATCTCTGCTTTTCAATCCCCTCATCAAGCATGAAACCATTTATCAGAGGTTTCATGCCGTCAGCAATGCTTTGGCCGCAGGAACATCATCATGCCGTTCACCCCTTCACATGCCGCTCTGACAGGCGTTGCCCTGCCGCCTTCATTGTACCAGAAAGAACGGGCCTGCGCCACCCCGTTCCCGCAAAAAAAGCCCGAACGATGCTGTCCATCGTTCGGGCAAAGCCATTGTGTTTACTGTCCGGGCAGACCTTTCCGCACCATGGCGTCGGCCTGCTCCAGCACCCGGCGGCTGCCCGGCAGCCCCAGGGCCTCCCAGGCCTCGCGGAAGGTCACAAGCGATACCGCCACCACATCCTCGCAGCAGCTGACGGGCGTTTGCCCGTCAAAGCGGGCCAGAAAATAATCCACCCGCTTGTACCCGCCGTCTCTCAGGACATAGCCGTCCTGCCACAGGGGCTCGGCGGTGGTTAATGGGGCGGAAATACCGGTTTCCTCCCGGATTTCCCGCAGGGCGGCCTGGGCGGGAGTTTCGCCTGCCTCCAGGTGTCCCTTGGGCAGGCTGGCATAGCCGCTTCTCTCCGTCACAAGAACGTAGCGGGGCTCGCCGCTTACCACGGTGTATAGTACCGCCCCGGCGGAATGCTCAATCCTCATCGCCTTTTTCCAGGGCTACCCGCAGCCGCAGTACGCCTTCCTCCAGATAGCGGCGGGGGCAGCCGATGTTGATGCGCAGGAAGCCCTCGCCCGTCTCCTGCCCGAAGAAGGTGCCGCCGGTGAAGCATACGCCGGCCCGGGCGGTGCGTTCCATCAGCTCCCTGGTGGTGTAACCGTAGGCCCGCAGATCGAGCCAGCCCAGATAGGTGCCCTCCATGGGGGTCAGCACCGCCTTGGGCAGATGCTGGCGCACCAGCTCCGCCAGGATGGCCCGGCTGCCGTCCAGGTAGCGCAGCAGGCCGTCCAGCCATGCGTCGCCCTGCTCATAGGCGGCGCGGGTTGCTTCCAGAGCAAAGATGTTGCCGCTGCGCACACCGGCCTTGTCCATTTCCCTGCGGAAGGCATCGCGGACGCCCGCATCCTTGCACAGGCAGCTGGCCTGCTGCAGCCCCGCCAGGTTGAAGGTTTTGCTGGCGGCGCACAGGGAGAGCACGTTTTCCTGTTTCAGGGCCAGCAGGGGTACGAAGGCTTTGGGGGCGTACACAAAGTCCGCGTGGATTTCATCGGAGGCCAGGGGTACCCCGTAGCGGTCCAGCAGGTCGATGAGCGCCTGCAGCTCCTCCCGGCTCCATACCCTGGACACGGGGTTGTGGGGGCTGCACAGCAGCATCAGCTTCGCCCCGGCCTGCAGCTGGCGCTCCACCGCGTCAAGATCCATGTCATAGCGGCCGTCCTCCCGGCGAATGAGGGGCGCGTCCATCACCTTGCGGCCGGTACCCTCCACCGACATCCGGAAGGGTCCGTATACCGGGGACTGAATGATGACCCCGTCCCCCGGCTGCGTCAGGGCAAGAATGGCCAGGCGCAGACCGGTGACCACGCAGGGCATCATGGTGATGTCCTCCCGCGCCACCGTCAGGCCATGACGGCGCTGCCAGAAGTCGATCAGCGCCTGATCGTCATCCTCTGCGGTTTCGGTATAGCCATAGGTGGGATGGGCTGCCCGGCGCAAAAGCGCCTCCTGCACCGCGGGCGGGCTGGGAAAGTCCATATCTGCCACCCACAGGGGCAGGGTGTTTTCGCCGTGCTCGGCGCGGCAGGCGTCCCACTTCTCGCAGCGGGTACCCACACGGTACAGTCCTTCGTCAAAATACTCTTCATTAAATGTCATCATGGGTATCATCCTTTCCTCCAAGGGGTTCCCGGGCACGAAGCACCCAGAAGCCGCCTGATTTGTCCATCTTGTCCACCTGCGCGTACAGTCCTTTCAGGTAGCGGATGCAGCTTTCCGCCCCCTGCTGCTTGCGGATGACCAAATACAGCGCGCCGCCGGGGTTCAGGCACGCCGCCGCATCGGCAAACATGCGGTAGATCACCTGCTTGCCTGCGCGGATGGGCGGGTTGGTCACCACCGCGTCAAAGCGCAGGCCTGATAGCGCAGCCATGCCGTCGCTCTCCACACACCGGGCGGAAACGCCGTTGCGGTCAAGGTTCGCCTTTGCCAGCTCCAGGGCCCGGCGGTTCACGTCGGCCATCACCACCCGGCAGGCGGGATTCGCCCTGGCCAGGCTTACGCCGATGGCGCCCCAGCCGCAGCCCAGATCCAGCACGTCGCCGGAAAGCTCCGGCAGCGCGTCCAGCAAAAGCCGGGTGCCCTGATCCAGCTCCCCCCGGGAAAAGACCCCCGCGTCTGTCATAAAGCTCAGGCTGTACCCGCGATAGCTGAAATCGCAGGGCACGGGGTTGGAAGCGCAGGTGGGCTCCGCAGTGTAGTATTGTTCGTTCATTTTTCCTCCATCTGCGCGTCCTGCCGAAGCGCGCGCAGCTCCTCCTCCGTCAGCTCCCGCCATGCGCCGGGGGCAAGGGCTTCGTCCAGCCGCAGCGAGCCGAAGCGCTCCCGGTGCAACTGCGTAACCTCCCGCCCCACGGCGGAAAACATCCGCTTCACCTGGTGAAACTTGCCCTCATGCACCGTCACCCGGGCTGTGGAACTTTCCCCGCAGGACAGGATCTCCAGATGCGCGGGCGCGGCGGTGAAGTCGCTCAGGGTCAGCCCTGCGGCGAAAGCCTCCGCGTCCGCTGCTGTGAGCGGGCCGTCCACCTCCGCCAGGTAGGTTTTGTCCACATGGCGGCCGGGGGCGAGCAGACGATGGTTCATCTCGCCGTCGCAGGTCAGCAGCAGAAGTCCCGTGGTGTCCTTGTCCAACCGGCCCACCGGCATGCAGCCGATGGCCACGTACACCGGGGGCAGCAGATCCATCACGGTGGGCTGCTTCCTGTCCCGGGCGGCGGTGAGCAGGCCCGCGGGTTTGTGCAGCATCACATGGCGGACAAGTCTGCCGTCGACGGGCGCGCCATGAAGGGTGAGGGTGCAATTGTCCGGGCTGCAGGAAAAGGACGGGTCTGTGACGGGCAGGCCGTCCACCGTAACCGCGCCCCGGCGGATCATGCGCTGCACCTCGCTGCGGCTGCCCATCCCAAGGGTGACAAGCCAGCGGTCCAGGCGCATCATGCCTGCTTCTCCTTCAGCTGCCGCACATAGGCGGCGCTCAGCAGCTGCTTGAAGGGCAGAAGCGGCAACAGCAGCACTACAGAGGCCGCCGCAATAACGAAAATTTTCTGATCCAGGGGCGGCAGGCTCACCGTCCCCGTGCCGATGGACGAAATGGCGCCCACCAGCGCAGACACATAGTCCAGGCTGGCCCAGCCTGCCGCCAGCAGGAAGGGCAGAAGCGCAATCAGCCCTGCCAGCCAGCAGCCCATCACGCCCAGGCGATGGCCCTTCAGCATGCTCCTGCCCCCCAGGGCCTCGGCATGCCGCGTGCCGCTGTGAAATGCACAGCCCGCCAGCACCGGCACAAGGGTGGCCGCATAGATAAGCAGCACAATTTTCACGCCCTGAATGGACGATCCCCCGCCCAGGCGCATCAGCGTGCGCAGGAGGGTGAACACATCCACATTGCCGGAATACACCCGCACCGCAAAGCCCGTGGCGCACAGCCAGGGCGCGGCCCACAAAAGCATCAGCCCCGTGCGCTTGAGGCCCTGCGCCAGCGCGCGGCCATAGGACTGCATCGTGGGCACCTGCAGAAGCGGGCCGCCGGACAGGGCACTTTGCATGCATTGGGCCGTCAGCTGCCGGACAGGCAGCACCAGCAGCACATACAGGGGCAGACACACAAGCGCCAGAAAACGGGTTTCCCGGGCGCACAGGAACAAAAGCGGCGCCAGGGCCATCAGCCGCAAAAGCAGCTGCAAAAGCACGGCCAGCGCACCCTCTTTCCAATTTGTACGATAAACCCGCGCCGCGTCGCGCAGGGCGTTTTTCAGCATAGCAGATAGCTCCTTTCCGCAAAAACAGTCAATTTATTATACAGGACGGCGCGGCGAATTGCAAACCCTTCCGGCGATATGGTACAATATTTCAGCCTTCCGTCACACAGCTTCTGAGGGAAAAAAACGGTTGCGGCAGGGATCTGGAGCCGAAGGGCGGAAGGGCAACCTTTGGTTGCGCGTCATGAAACGCGCTTTGCAAGCCGGATTTGCTGGTGCAACCGGCCCGCATATGATACAATGCTATTCGTGGAAATGATAGGAGGGATATGTATGACTCTTGAAACCGCTGAGAGGCTTGTGCAGCTGCGCAAGGCCCATGGCCTGTCCCAGGAGGAGCTGGCGGAAAAGCTGAATGTCAGCCGCCAGGCCGTGTCCAAATGGGAGCGGGCCGAATCCTCCCCGGATACAGACAACCTGATCGCCCTGGCCGCCCTGTACGGCGTAACCCTGGACGAGGTGGTGCATGGCGCCGGCAGCGCCGCTCCTGTGTCGGAGGATGACCCCATCGACCCGAAAAATCCGCTTCCCCACGGTAGCTATTTCGACAAAAAGGCCGCCGAAAAGCGCCGCGCCTTTCCCTACCCGGTGCTGGTCACCTTCCTGTACCTGGTGCTGGGCTGCTGCTTCGGGCTGTGGCATCCGGGCTGGCTGATCTTCCTCACCATCCCCCTGTACTACCTGCCTGCCTCCCAGCGAAGCCCTTTGCGGCTTTTGAGCAACCCGGTGATGGTAACCATCATCTATCTGCTGCTGGGCTTTGAATGCGGGCTGTGGCACCCGGGCTGGCTGATTTTCATCGCCATCCCCATCCTTGACGCAGCCACCAGATAATTTCGCTTTTCCGGCAAAAGGGCCGCAAACCGTTGTGTTTGCGGCTCTTTTGCGTGCGCCTTCCCGGTGTGGAAATCAGCCCAGGTCAGGCTCGTCATGGAGCCAGACCTCGCCGCTGCGGCCCTCGGTTTCGAGGATCAGCAGCTGGTTTTCGCCCTCCCGCAGCAGGGGCGCGGGGATGTACAGGCGCTTTTGCGGCCCCTTCTCCCAGAAGCGGCCCAGGGTGAAGCCGTTCAGCCACACCACGCCCTTGCCCCAGCCGGGCAGGGCCAGGAAGGTGTCGGCACGTTCCGGTGCCAGGAAGGTCAGGCTGTGCAGGGCGGGGGCATTGGAAGGCGCGTCGCAGCCCGCGGGAACCATGGCAGACAGGGCTTCCTCGTCCAGGGTTATCATGTCCCAGCCGTAGTGCTGATGGTCGTTGATGACCACGGCGCTGTCGATGCCCTTGCGCTGGCGCTCCAGCTTGTAGCTGTAATTGACGCGGCCCATGTTTTCCACAAGGATGTCCAGGCGGTCGCCGGGATGCACAGGCACGGGTGTGTCGAAGGTGTGGGCGGAGAGCAGCTCCCGGTCGTACAGGGTGAGGATCACCTGACCGTTGAGCATCACCTGGGCGCGGTCGGCTGCGTCCACCAGCTGCAGCTTGCGCAGGGTTTCCTCATGGGTCAGCGTGGTGCGGTAGAGGGTGTAGCCGTAGCTCTGGCCAAGGCGCTCCATGCTCATGGGGGACACGCCGTGGAAGCTTTCCCGCCCCTCAGCCAGGGACAGCAGCGGCGCGCAGGCCGTTTCCTTTGCAGGGCCATAGGCGCGGCGGGGAATCTCCGTCAGGGCAACCTCGGGAGCGGGATGGCCCGCGCGGGCTTCGATGGCAGCCTTGAACAGGCGGTACTTTTCGGTGATGCGGCCGTCCTCGGACAGGGGCGCATCGTAGTCATAGCTGGTCACGTCGGGAGCCAGGGCCTCATAGTCATTGGCGCCGTTCCAGAAGCCAAAGCTGGTGCCGCCGTGGAACATATAGATGTTCACATGCCCCAGGTCAATCAGCTCGGCAAACTCCCGGGCGCAGCTCTTCGCGTCGGTGCGGGCGTGACCGCCGTTGCCCCAGTGGTCAAACCATCCGCACCAGAACTCCATGCACATCAGCGGGCTGATGCCCTTCTCGGTCATGTAGGCAAAGCGCTCCCTGGCGTGGGAGCCGAAATTCCCTGTCTGGAACACGCCGTCCACCTTGCCGCAGGCCAGCATGTCGTTTTCCGGGCCGTCGGAGGTCACCAGGGGTACGTCAATCCCGCGCTGGCGCATGGCGTCCCGAAGGGTGGACAGGTACGCCTTGTCGTCGCCATAGGAGCCGTACTCATTTTCCACCTGCATCATCAAAACAGGGCCGCCGTGGGTCACCTGCAGGGGCACCAGGCGGGGCATCAGCTCGTCATAGTAGTCCATCACATGGCGCAGGTAGCGGGGATCGCTGCAGCGCAGGCGGATGCCGTCCTCCCGCAGAAGCCACGCAGGCAGACCGCCGAACTCCCATTCGCCGCAGATGTAGGGCGTGGGGCGAAGGATCACCCACAGCCCCAGCTCCTGGGCCAGGCGGACGAAGGCCTCCACATCCCGCATGCCGGTGAAGTCGAACACGCCCTTGCTGGCCTCGTGGAAGTTCCAGGGAATGTAGGTTTCCACGGTGTTGCAGCCCATGGCCTTCAGCTTGAGCAGGCGGTCGCGCCAGTACTCGGGCACCACGCGGAAGTAGTGGATGGAGCCGGAAATGATGTGCAGCTTCTTGTCGTCCAGGCAGAAGTCATCCTTGATGGCAAAGGTATGTGTCATAGGCTATCCTCCATGGTCAGCACTTCCACGCCGTAGGGGGGCAGAGTGAACGCGCCCTGCACGGTTTCCTGGCGAACCAGGGCCTGAGCAGGCGCATGAATCCGGCACTCGGCGGGAACAGGCTGGTAGTTGAGCAGGAACAGATACAGGCGGCCGTCCTTGCGCCGGGCGGTCAGCTCCACAGTTTCAGGCAACCGAAGCAGCTGGCCATAGGGCTCGGCGGCCTTGACGCGGCGCAGCAGCTGCGCGGTGCTTTCCGGGCAGAAGGCCGCGCCCAGATACAGCACCCGGCCTTTGCCCACCCGGTTTTCCGTCAGGGCGGGCTCGCCGGCATAGTACCCGGCGGCATAGCGGGCCAGCACCATCGCGCTCTCGGCTTCGAGCACATCGTTGAACAGGGGCGTTTCCAGCCGCTCGCCGTCCAGCAGGGCATAGGGCGGCTCCTCGGCGGGGCTGTGGAAGGTGAAGTCCCGCACATTGGCCCCGGCCAGCGCCCGCAGCAGCCCGGGCTGGGGCTGCATCACGCAGCGGCCGTGCTCGTCCTTGTAGCCGGTGCGGCAGCCGATCATCAGCGTGCCGCCAGCTTCCACATAGCGAGTCAGCAGCGCGGCACGATCCGGGGTCAGGATGGTGGCGTGGGGGTAAATCAGCACATCGTAGCGCCGCAGCTCGTCGAGAACCGTGATCTCCCGCAGGTACACCACGTCATAGGGCGTGTGGGTGCGCTGGGCCCCCTCAAACACGCCTGCCTCGCTCTTTTGCTGCACCCGCTGGTGCCAGCGGTCGTGCCGCGCGTCCCACTCGTTGTCATAGTCCTTCACCAGGGCGACCCGTGCCGCGCTGTCCGCGCCGCACACGCCTTTCAGGCGCTGCAGGGTGTCCGCAAAGGCGCGCACCTCCTGAAGGCGGCGATTGTCCCGGTTGTCATAGTCGAGGATGCCGTGCCAGTAGATTTCTGTACCCACGGTGCAGGTGCGCCACCGGAAGAAGGACACATAGTCCGCTCCATGGGCTACGCTCTGCATGGCCCACAGCGTCAGCTGACCGGGCCGGGGCGCGGGACCCTCCATGCGGTTGTACCAGCCGTTGGCCCCGGACTGCTGCTCCATGATGCCAAAGTGCGGACACACTGAACGCACCTCCGCCAGCATTCGCGACCAGCCCCGGTCGTTCATGGCGCCGGGGTTCCAGGGGTGATCCAGCTCAAAGGCAAAGCTGGGATAGCTGTCGTAGGTCATCACGTCCAGGCATTCGTCCTCAAAGCGGTGGTTGTCCAAGTTGGCAAACAGGCCGTTGGTGGTGATGTACACCCCGGGGGCAATGTGCTGCCGGAGGATGTCAGCCTGAATGCGGCAGAAGCGGATGGCGCTGTCGGACACAAAACGACTGTAATCCAGCAGCAGGTGCGGGTTCACCGCATGGGTGGCGGTGGGACGGGGCACATAAATCTGCGCCCAGTCGGTGTAGGTCTGGTTCCAGAACACGGTGCCCCAGGCGTCGTTCAGCGCGTCGAGGGTGCCGTACTTCTCCCGGAGAAATTCGCGGAAGGCTGCGGAATCAGCCTCGGAATAGAAATCGCAGGTTTCGCAGTTGATTTCATTGTCGATCTGCCAGCCCACGATAGCCGGATGATGCCCATAATGCCGGGCCAGCTGCTCGACGATGCGGGCGCACAGCTGCTGATAGATGGGGGCGTTGTAGTTGTAGTGCTTGCGGCCGCCGTGGCGGTAAAGCACGCCGTCCAGGGTGCCGTTGAGTATCTCGGGGTATTTCTCCGTCAGCCAGGCAGGGGGCGTGGCTGTGGGGGTGCCGAAGATGACCTTCATGCCTATCCGGGCGCACAGATCCAGAAAGCGGTCGAAGAAGTCGAAGGTGAACTCGCCCTCGTGCAGCTCAAACTTGCTCCAGGCAAATTCTCCTACGCGGATTACCGTGATGCCGCTGTCCAGCATGCGGCGCAGGTCATCGGGCCAAAGCTCCTCCGGCCAGTGCTCCGGGTAGTAGCAGGTGCCCACCGTCAGGGCGGGCCATTGATAGCGCTGCGTCATGAATACCTCCTGTGTCAGGCAGGGTTGATGGTGCAGGCGGCCTCCAGGCCGCTGCGGGTGTAGGCGCGCAGGGTGATTGCCCCGGGCAGGCTTCCCGCCCGCAGGTACACGATAGCCCGGCCGTCCAGCGTGTCGCGGAAGCGCTCGCTGTAGGGGGTCAAGTCGTCGGGACGGCCGTTTTCAATGCCCAGGATCGCGCCGTCGCCGGTGAGCTGGTAATACACCCGTTCGTCGTGAGCGGCGGCCACGCGGCCCTGCTCGTCCAGCAGCGTTACCTCCACCTGCGCCACCGCCTGGCCATCCTTGGGCAGGCAGGTTACGTCAGGGGTCAGGCACAGCCGGGCAGCCTTGCCGGTGGAGCAAAGCACATCCTCCGCGCCGTCCGCCACGGCCCGCAGCTCGCCGGGGGCGTAGGGCACCTCCCAGGTGGCGCGGCAGCCGTCGTTTTTGCCCAGGGCCTTCACGCCCAGGGATGCGCCGTTGAGGAACAGCTCTACCTGCGCGGCGTTGGTATAGCAGCTGACCTGAATGATTTCGCCCTCCTGGCCGGCCCAGACGAAATGCTCGTTCCACACGCCGTGGCGCTCGCTGTCACCCCGGCCGGTGGCAATGCGCACAAAGGGCGTGGTCGTCCACAGCGCTTTGCGCTGGTAGAACAGGGGCTTTTCGTAGCCTGCCAGATTCAGCATGCCCGCCTGGGAAATGCGCACGGGCCAGCCAAGGCACTCGCCCAGGAAGTCGACGCCCGTCCAAAGGAACTGGCCGGAGATGTAGTCGTTGTCTCGCACGGCGTACCAGGCTTCGGGAGCGTGGCTGTTTTCGCTGCCCAGGATGACCCGGTCGGGGAAGCGGACGTGATCCTCCGCGTAGAACTGCTCCTTGTAGTTGTAGCCGGAGGCGTCCAGCGCGTCGGCATAGCCGGTGCGGGTGGACAGCTCGGGGAAGGACATGGCGCTGGTCACGGGACGGGTGGTGTCGATGGCATGGACGATCTCCGTCAGCTCCCGGGCTACCACGGCCAGGCGGCCCGCATCGGGCTTGCGCACGTCGTAGAGGCGCTCGGCCAGGGGCTTGTTGGCGTCGTTGTTGCCCAGCACCTCCCGGAAAATGGGGGTTACATAGGGGTCGTTGGGATAGTCAATCTCATTGCCGATGGACCACAGCACAATGCAGGGGTGGTTCCGGTCGCGCTTTACCATGCCCTCCAGGTCAGCACGGTGCCACTGGGGGAAGTCCTCGGCATAGCCGTAGCGCTTGGGGGGATAGACGTTGTGCCCCTGCCACCACTTGTTCTTGGTGCCCTCCCACTCGTCGAAGGCTTCGTCCATCACCAGCAGGCCCAGCTCGTCGCACAAGTCCAGCAGATGGGTATCCGGCGGATTGTGGGCGGTGCGCAGGGCGTTGCATCCGGCGGCCTTGAACTTCTCAAGCCGCCGCCGCCAGACCTCCTTGGGCGCTGCCGCACCCAGTGCGCCCGCGTCATGATGGACGCACACACCGCGGAGCTTCATGTTTTCGCCATTGAGGAAGAAACCCTCGTTGGGGTCGAAGCGGATGGTACGGATGCCCACAAGCAGCTGCCGTTCATCGGTAATCCGGCCATTTTGCAGCACCTGGCCCACCAGCGTGTACAGCGTGGGGCGCTCCGGGCTCCACAGCGCGGCATGGGGCACCCGCAGGGTGCATTCGCCATGTCCGCCCTCGGCGGTGGCCTGCGCGGCAATGCCGTCGTCCAGCATCAGCGCGAAGTGCGCGCCCTCGCCGCCCAGGGTCTCGTACTGCACGCGGACAGATGCCGTGCCGTCCGCATCAACCTGCTCGGTGGTCATGAAGATGCCGTCATCTGCAAAGCACACGGGGTCGCTGACTTCCAGGGTTACGTCGCGGTAGATGCCGCTGCCGGTAAACCAGCGGGAATCCGCCACCTCGTCATGCTCTACACGGACGCAGATTACGTTTTCCCCGGGGCGGACAAACGCGCTCACGTCATAGGTGAAGGTGGCGTAGCCATAGGCGCGGGTGCCCAGGTAGTTGCTGTTGCACCACACCCGGGCATGCTTGTACACGCCGCCGAAGGTGATGCGTACCCGCTTACCCGCAGCGTCCTCCGGCAGGAAGAAGTGCTTGCGGTACCAGGCGGTGCCGCCGGGCAGATACCCTGTGCCGCTGGCGTTGTGCCGGGAAAAGGGATGCTCCACCGACCAGTCGTGGGGCAGGGTTACCTCCCTCCAGGCGCTGTCGTCATAGCCCATGAAATCCGCGCCGGGCTCGTCCCCCAGGTGAAAGCGCCAGTCCAGGTTCAGTTTTGTCATATCAGCCATGATAGTCCTCCGATGCTTGCGCAATGCGCATAATGTATTTCGGCTTCCAAGGTCAGGAACCCGGCCAGAGCGGGGTTCCTGGCGTTGAAGGCCGGATGCGGCGGCAGAAAAAGGGGAGGGAATGTCCTCAAGAGAAACGCCTGTCTTGCGACCAGCCGGTTTCCCTTGGGACATCCCCTCCCGTCAGGTTACTGCTTCAAGCGCTGTGCGCCTGGAATTACTTGCCGTACACGGCATCCAGCTGACGCTGGATTTCCTGCATGCAGATGTCGATGCCGGCGGCCTTCAGCTGGGCACGGAACTCAGCCACATAAGCCTCGGGATCATCCATCATGCCGAACACAATGCGGGGCATGTAGGTGTTGTACACGTTGGACAGGTTGTCCAGGTACATCTGGACGTTGGCCAGGTCGAACACCACACGGCCGTAGGGATAGTTGATCTTCACGGCGTCATAGGCGGCGTACAGAGCGTCGATGGCTTCCCAGTCCTTCTTGCCGTCGCGCAGCTCCAGGTCGTCGTTGCGGCCCCACCAATAGTTGAGGTCCACGCCGTCCTTGCTCTGCTCGTAGCCTTCGGGACGCACGATGTAGCCGTTCTCGTCGATGGTGTACATGTCACCCTCGATACCGTACTGCATCAGACGATAGATTTCGGGATCGTTGCGCATGAGGTCATAGACCATCAGGGCGCGCTCGGGGTTCTTGGAGGTCATGGCGACGGCCATGGCACCGTGGGTGATGTTCAGGCCAACCACGTTGTTCATTTCCTCGCCGAACCAGAAGAAGCCGAGGTCAGAACCGGGCTGCTTCTTTTCCATGGTGGTGCGCTCGCCGGTCCAGGTCTGGGTGTGGTGCTGATGGGCGCCGGTCTTGCCCTCTTCCATCTCGGCAGCCACGTCGCCGGTGTAGTTCAGCACGTCGGTGCGCCAGTATCCGGCGTCGGCCCACTTCTTCATTTCCTTGGCGAAGTTGACCAGCTCGTCACCCTCGATGTAGTAGTTGCTCAGGGTGTAGGGATCATCCTTGGACACGCCGTAGAACAGGTCCACGCCGATGCCCTCGATGTACACGTTGGTGGTATGGGAGGTCTGCCAGCCGCCGGCCATCTGGGGGCCATAGGAGGAGCCGTTGCCGTTGGCGTCCCACGGAATCACGTCAGGCTTGTTGTCCTTGATGTACTGGAAGTACACAGCCAGGTCAGCCCAGGAATGCACGCCGTTTTCCAGGCCGGCTTCACGGGCCCAGTCGCCGCGATACATAAAGCCGTGGTTGGTCCACTGCGCATAGTGATCTTCGGGCATGAGGTAGATCTCGCCGTTGTACTTGCACAGCTCCCAGTTCTCGGCGGGAACCTGCTCCCAGGTCTTGGGAGCATAGGTCTTCAGCATGTCCTCGGACAGGGGCAGGAAAGCGCCCTTCTGGATGTTGGGCCAGGCATTCAGCCAGTCGGTAGCGGTGCCGATCAGGTCGATGTCGCCGGACTGGGTGGCCAGGGCCAGGTTGTACTTGGTGGTCCAGTCGGTCCACTCGATCCAGCGGATCTTCAGCTCGGCATTGACCTTTTCGGTCAGCTTCTCGTTGATCTTGGCCAGCACTTCTTCAGTGCGGTTGGTGGGGATGTCGCCGGTCACCAGATAGGTGATGACGACGTGCTCAGAGGTGTCGATGGCGCTGTCGGCCATGGCCATCACGGGCAGCATGGCGGTGAGCATCATCATGGCAACCAGCAAAGCAACCAGTTTCTTCATGATAGGTGTCCTCCTTTATTTATCTAAACGGGCGAAGGCCCGTTCGATACGGGATACGGGAAAGCGGGGAAAATCAGCCCTTCACGGCGCCCACGGTCAGGCCGGCCACGAAGTACTTCTGCACGAAGGGGTACAGCAGGATGATGGGGCCGGTGGCCACCACGGCGGTGGCCATTTTGAGGGTCTCGCTGGGCAGGTTCTCCAGCACCACGTTGGAGCCGGCCACGGAGTTGCGCAGGCTGGCCACCTTGTTAATCACGTTGTACAGGTGGTACTGCAGGGGACGGTAGGCTACCTCGGAGGTGAGGAACAGGGAGGAGTAGTACCACTCGTTCCAGTAGCCCAGGGCCAGGAACAGGCCGATGGTGGCCAGGGCGGGCTTCAGGGAGGGCAGGATCAGCGCGTAGAAGATGCGGAAGTCGCCCGCGCCGTCGATCTTGCCGGACTCGGTGATTTCATGGGGAATCGCCTTGACGAAGTTCTTCATCAGCACGATCAGCCAGGGGTTCATCAAAAGCGGCAGCAGGATGGCCCAGTAGGTATCCCGCAGGTGCAGGGTCTGCACCATCAGCAGATAGAAGGGCACCAGGCCGGCGGAGAACAGCGAGGTGAAGTAGATATAGAACATGATGCCGTTGCGGAAGGGGAAGTCCTTGCGCTGCAGGGCGTAGCCCGTCATGGAGATAATGAACAGGCCCACCACGGTGCCGATTACCGCCAGAAGGATGGTGACGATATACGCGCCGATCATCTGGTCGGGGGAGCGGAAGAGCAGCTCATAGGCATAGGTGGAGAAGTCGGTGGGCCACAGGGTGAAGCCCGTGCGGCGGATGGCTTCCTCCGTGGAGAAGGAGGAGGCGATAATCATCCAGAAGGGCAGGATGCAGCATACGCTGAAGATGGTAATCACCACATAGGTAATGCCGCGGATAATCATGTCGGATTTATCCAGGCGCACCTTGGTGGGGCGGTCGTGCAGGTTTGCGGGCTGCTGAACGGAATTGGTTGCCATGATTCACACTTCCTTTCTTTCGAAATCAGAACAGCGCGTAATCGGAGTCCAGCTTCTTCACAAAGGCGTTGGCGCCGATGACGATGAAGAAGCCGACCACACTCTGGAACAGGCCCACGGCGCTGCTCTGGGAGAAGTTGAAGCTGTTCATCATGGAGCGGTACACATAGGTCTCGATGATGTCGGTGGTGCCAAAGAGCATGGAGTTGTTGCCGACCAGGTTATAGAACAGGCCGAAGTTGCCCTTCAGAATGCCGCCGATGGCGAACAGGAACAGGATGACCACAGTGGGCTTCAGGGTGGGGAGAATGATGTAGCGGATGCGCTGGAAGCCGTTGGCGCCGTCGATCTGCGCGGCCTCGAGCATGGAGGAATCCATGCCGGTGATGGCGGCGAAGTAAACCACTGTGCCATAGCCGGTGCCCTTCCACAGGTTCACCAGCACGATGATGATGGGCCAGGCTCCGGCCATCTGATACACCTTGGGCATTTCGCCGCCCAGGGCGCGCACCAGGTTGGAAATAAAGCCGTAGTCGTAGTTCAGCAGGTTATACACCAGCAGGGATACCAGCACGTCGGAGATGAAGTAGGGCAGGAACATCATCGACTGGGTGACCTTCTTGTAGCGCTTGGACTGCACCTCGTTGAGCAGAATGGCGAAGGTCAGCTGCAGCACGTTGCCCAGCACGATGAAGGCCAGGTTGTACAGGATGGTGTTGCGGAGCAGAAGCCCCAGCTGCCCCGACTGGAACAGGAACTTGAAGTTCTGCATTCCGACGAAGGGGCTGGCCCAGATGCCCTTGTTGTACTGGAAATTGGTGAAGGCGATATACGCCCCGGGCATGGGCATGTAGGAGAACACAAAAAAGAAAACGATGGCCGGCACGCACATGAGCAAGAGCGTCTTGTTCTGTGCGATCACATGCCAGAGGCTGGGTTTCCTGTAGCTTTTCTGGTTGACTGCTACTCCTTTTTTATTCGCAGATACCAATGACTCCGCCACCTTTCTGCTATTTGCCGCCCCAGGGCGAACCGAAACGGCTTGAAACCGGTTTCACCCTGTCAGGCTCAAAAGCGGCGGTTCTGCTGAAGTGTCCCGTTCTTCGCTCCTGTGCAATCTGTCGATTTGAAACCCGTTTCATATGTTGAGTATAGCACATCCGGGGGGTATTGTGTCAATGTCATTTCTGGTTAATGGATAAAAAAAGCATCGCAGGGACAATCGCGCTGCGATGCTTGATTTACAAGGCTTCAGGGCCTTGGCGCCGGGGGCGCGCAGGAACCCTTGACAGACAACACGGGACGAATCATCTGATCCCGGGGCATGGTGCGGCCCTCAATGGCGCCCACGGCCGCGTCCACCAGCATGCGGGCGTACTCGTGATAGTCGCAGCCCACGGCGGTCAGGCGCGGGGTGGTGATCGCGGTGATGAAGGTATCGTCGAAGGCCATGACGGACATGTCCTCCGGCACGCGCACACCGTGGGCCAGCAGCCCCTGCAGCATGCCCACGGACACCATGTCGTTCATGCCCAGCAGGGCGGTGGGACGGTTGGGCAGGGTCATCAGCTGCTCGATGCCCTGCGCGCCGGATTCGCAGTCATAGTGATCCACATGGATCAGCCACTCCTCGCGCACGGGCAATCCAGCCTGGGCCATGCGCTTGCGGAACTGCGAGAGGCGCAGGCTGGTGCCGATGAAGGGAGTGCCTGTATAAACGAAGCCTATGTCCCGGTGGCCCAGGCCCAGCAGATAGTCCATGGCCATATCCATCACGCCCCGATGATCCACGCTGACGCCCTGAATGCGTGGGTCGGGGCTCTTGGTACCCACTACGACAGGCGTGGACTTGAGCGTATTCTCCAGCAGACGTATGAAGGCAGGATCCTGCTGGTACAGGTCGATGCGTCCGCCGCAGATGATGATGGCATCAGCCCGCTGCTCCCGCAGTTTGGTCAGGGCGGAAACCTCCATCTCCGGGGTTGAACTGGTGTTGAGCAGCATGGTGACATAGCCGCGCCGGTAGGCATCGTTCCCGCAGGCGGCGTAGACGCTGGTAAAGTAGGGGTTGATGGTATCAGCCATCACCATGCCGATGAGCTTGGTGCGGGTTTCGGTCAGGGCCCGGGCCATGGCGTTGGGCCGGAAGTTGTACTGCTCAATGAGTTGGGTGACCCGTTCGCGCTTTTCCTGGCTTACGGAGGTGCTGCCTGTCAGGATGCGAGACACCGTGGCAGGGGAAACACTCGCCTCCCTGGCGATGTCATAGATGGTGACGTTTTTCTTTTGCATCGGGTCTCACGCTCCCTTCTTCTGCAATTTCCGTACCCATATGGTAGCGCAACGCAAGCCCCTTTGTCAATCCCCCGCCCGTCAGTAAGCGATCATGGGCAGGCTTTCGGGGCGGCGGGACACAGGCGCGCACTGGCCGGTCTTTACACGGTAGATGCCCTCCGCGCAGGCGTGGACGGCCTGTGCCATGGCCGGATAGGGCAGCAGGCAAATGTCGAACAGGCCGATGTTGTAGTTCTCCCCGTCAAAGCGCCCCAGGGCAAACTGGTCATAGCACTGGAAGTAGTGGCATCCCACTCCGGCGGGATGGGCCGCCGCGTGTTCGCAGTAGTACCGGTAGGCTGCGCCGCGTTCCTCCTGATTGCGTACAGCCTCCAGTCCCGTGGCGGTGGGGCCCGCGTCCAGCGCGCCGAAGTGGAATTCCCCGATCATCACCGGCAAATCAACCCCCAGGTCGCACACATGCTGGATGGCCTGCGTGGGATCCACGGCGTAGCAGTTGATGGAAAACACGTCGAAGCACTCCCAGCCCGAGGCCAGCGCCGGGTCGGAAATCCATGCCCAGCGCATGCCCAGAATCATATGGTGGGGGTCTGCCTCACGGCAGGCCCGGGCAGGGATTTCCACATAGGCGCGGATCAGCCTCTCCGAGAAGGCCCGCAGGTCGCGCTCGGCCGTTTCCGACAGGGCGGAGGCCTTCTCCATCGGGCGCTGCAGCGCGTCGAAATCTGCAAAATCCGCATGCCAGGCCTTGTTCAGCGCGCCGATTGTGACATACTGCCCACGCAGAGAATCAATCAGCGCCTGCTTGCAGCAGGTATTCTCCTTGTCGCGCAGCACCTCGTCGGCGATGATGAGGTTGTCCACAAAGGCCCAGCCGGGCTCGTTGCGCAGGAAGTAGCCGATCATCCAGGGGTCGTCCCGGCGGGGCAGCAGAGCCTTTGCGCAGGCCTTTGCGTCGGCTGCGTATTCGGGGGACAGCACGTCCGGGAAATCGCGGAAGATGAGGTGCTTCGTTTCCGGGAAGCGGGGCAGGCTGGTTACATAGGGCATGCGGCCAAAGAGCGTCTCGTCCGACCAGTTGCCCAGGGTGTTCATGCCCAGCTGCTTCAGCTGCCGCACAACCATCCCCCGCCAGGCTTCCTCCCAATTTTCGCCAAAGGCGCGGCGCAAATTCGTGCGTTCATAGGAAAACAGCCGTCCCGCCCCGCGGTCAACCTCCCCAAAGGGATGCTCCATCCGGGCAAACATGGGCTGCCAGGCGGGGTCGTTTTCATCAGGGAGCCACTGAAGCAGGCTTTCCAGCCCGTCGATGCGCGCGTCGCACCTTGCCACCACGCAGTCCGGCCCCATGCTGAAAAACGCGCAGCCCACCGGGTCGGTCAGGTACCAGCGGCCGTCCCGCTTCGTCCGGGAGAAATAGCCTGTACCCGCTTGCAGCGGCATGTCGGCGCATCCGCCCCACGCCGTCCATCGGGGGAAGGGATAGGCGTTGGGCAGATCGGCCGCCTTGCGCAGCGCTGCGGAGAGCGCCTCAGGGCTTTCCGACTTGCCCTCCCAGGTCTTGGGGATGTACTGGCCCATCTCGTCAATGAGAGGCAGGCGGGGCATGTCCGCCGGGGGCCTTGGCGTATCGGACAGCTCGATATCCTGAAGGCGCACATGCACATCGTGGAAGGCCGGCATGCTGACCAGTTCGGCCCGGCGGATTTCCTCCCTTGCGATGCGGGAGCCGTGGCACACCACCTTCAGCGTGCCGGGCATGTGGCCGGGAAACAGGACGTGCCCGTCCAGCCAGTTCAGGTCGATGGCCATATGGGCGCGGATGCGGGGCATCAGGCCGAAGCGCACCAGCACGCGGCAGTCCTCCTCCGGGCCGTATACCCGCAGCTCAAGGGCCAGGGAATGCTCCTCCTCCACGGTGAGGGTCAGGTTCAGGTAGCGATGTTTCGTGCCGGACAGCTCGGGCAGGGACACGCCGCCGCCCGCGGCAGGAAAGGTCAGCAGGCTGTCCGCCAAATGTGCGCCGCCGGTCAGGCGGTCGGGGGTCAGGGGCAGCATCATGGCAGGGGCTCCTTTCATAGGCAGAAATTGGGGAATTACCCGTGCATGAGAAAATTCCTCCCGCCGTGGCGGGAGGATGGCAGGGCATAGGGAACGCGGTTTACCTGAACCACTCTTTGGGCAGGTACTTGCGCTGGTTCTCCAGCATGTCGTCAAACAGCTTCTGCCCGTCCTCGGGGGTGACATGGCCCATTTGAGGGTCGTTCATGAAGGTGGTGAAGGCCAGCTTCCGGTCGCAGGTGAGGGCGGCGCGCAGGGCGTTTTCCTGGTTGTAGATATGCCGCGCCACCAGGGGCAGGATGTTGGAGGGAATGGGCCCGGCATACACGGGCTCGATGCGGTCGCGGCCGAACAGGGCGTTGGTTTCCACCACAGCGCCCAGGGGCAGATTGGGGATTTGTCCCCGGTTGGGTACGTTCACGTTGCTCACCAGGTCGCCCAGGCCCAGCACGGCCTTGAGCAGCAGGTGTCCCTCCTCGCCGGAGGCCCTGAGCTGCAATTCCTCCCTGCCGGAGATCAGGTCGTCGCTGCGCTGCATGCGCCGTGCCAGATCGTCCACGCGCCAGTCCACCGTGGTCAGGCCGAACTTCCAGCGCCGCACGGTTTCGGGGTCGCGGGTGTACCAGGGGGGCATGAATTCGGCCAGATGGCGGTCGCCTGCGGCGGCAATGGCACCATAGCGGCGGTACAGGTCAAACTTCACCTTCTGCGCGCAGGCGAAGGAGGAGTTCATCCAGTTGGTATCGCCTCCCTCGTCATAGCCGTCGGCGAATTCATGGGCATACTTGTCGTACAGGGGCATCAGGTCAATGTCCCTGTAGCTGGCGCGGGTCAGCCAGGTGAAATGATTGATGCCCGTCACCGTGGTGTACAGCTCGTGCCGGTCGGCCTTGATGCCGGTTTCCTTTTCCAGCATGCTGCAAAGCAGCTTCTGGGTGCCGAACACCTCATGGCAGCAGCCGAAGGCCTTGATGCCCGGGAACACCTCGTAGAGGGTGCGCACGCACAGGCTCATGGGATTGGTGTAGTTGATAACCCATGCGTCGGGGGCATAGTCGCGGATGGCGGAGGCAATCTCCACATACATGGGGATGGTGCGCATGGCGCGCATGAAGCCGCCGGGACCTACGGTGTCGCCCACGGGCTGATACACGCCCACCCGCTCGGGCAGATGCACGTCGGAGCGCATTTCCTCAAAGGTGCCGGGCAGGATGGAAATCACCACAAAGTCCGCGCCGGTGAGCGCCTGCTGCAGGCTGTCCGAAACAACGTACTGCCAGCGGGACACCGCGTCCTTATGGGCGCTGATTTTGTTGCCGATGATCTCGTTGCGCTCGGCGGCGCTGCGGTCGATGTCGTACAGGCGCACCGTGCCGCACAGCTGCCCGTCCATGGCCAGGTCCGTCATAAAGCCCCAGGCCCAGCCGCGGCTGCCGCCGCCGATATAGGCTACGGTGAGGGCCTTGTTATCCTTGCGTTCCATCGGGGGTCACTCCTTTGTCATTCGTATGGAATGCTTCGGTCAGTCAATCTCCACCAGCTCGTAGTCCCGCTGCCCCACGCCCAGGGCGGCGGCGGCTTCAATGGTAAACACGCCGTGGCGGCTTTCGATGCGCTCCAGCAGGTGCGCCTGGCCGGGGTCGTCCTTGGCGGCGTACACCAGGTCCAGGCAGGCCTGATCGATGGCCACCGGGTCCAGGGAGGCCAGTACGCCGATGTCCTTCATGCAGGGATCCTCGGCCTCGGCGCAGCAGTCGCAGTCCACGGACATGTTGGCCATGACGTTAATGTAGGCCGCGTTGCCGTGGAAATAATCCACCACGGAGGACGCCGCGTCGGCCATGGACTGCAGGAAGCTGTCATGGTTGGAGGACCAGATTTTCTTCACATTGCCCGCGCCATGGATATAGGCCTTGCCGTAGGAGGAGGCCACGCCGATGGACAGCTGCTTGAGCGCTCCGCCGTAGCCGCCCATGGGATGCCCCTTGAAGTGGGACAGCACCAGCAGGCTGTCGTAGCGGGACAGATGGCTGCCCACAAAGTTGCGCTGAATCTGCCTGCCCCCGGGAATGGGCAGCTCCAGGTCGGGGGCTTCCTCGTCCATCAGATCCACCGGGAAGGCGCCGCACCAGCCGTGGTCGCGCAGGGTCTGCCAGTGGCGCTCGGAGGTGTCGCGGCTGCCTTCGTAGGCGGTGTTGCATTCTGTCACAACGCCCTGCACCCTGTCTACCATGGGTTTCCAGAAGGCCGGACGAAGGAAGTTCTGGTTGCCCGCCTCGCCGGAGTGCACCTTGACGGCAACCTTGCCGGGAAGGGTCTTGTTCAGGCGTTCGTACAGCGCCACCACCTTTTCCGGGGTGATGGTGCGGGAGAAATAGACAACAGGCTTTGACATAACGCCGCTCCTTTCCTGGTACACAGTCATGGGAATGCTTACATGATAGCATCCGGAAGGAATTTGTCAAGGGGCGCCGCGCCCTCAGGCGAAAATCGCCATGGCCAGCGCGCCTGCCGCCATCAGCCCAAGGCCCAGGGCGGCCCGGCGGCTGAGCCGCTCGCCCAGGAACACCCGGGAGAAGCCCACCGACACAAGGATGCTCATTTTGTCAATAGGCACCACCACGCTGACCACGCCGTGCTGGATGGCATAATAATAGCACAGCCAGGACGCGCCGGTGGCCACGCCGGACAGGGCGATGAACCCCGCCTCCCGCCGGTCGATGGTGCGCACCTGATGCTGCTTGCCCCTGAGGAACACAATCCCCCAGGCCATCACCAGCACCACCCCCGTGCGGATGGCGGTGCCCAGGTTGGACTCCACGCCGGAAATACCCACCTTTGCCAGGATGGAGGTCAGGGCGGCGAATACCGCCGAGCCCACCGCCCAGGGCAGCCAGGAAAGCCCCTGGGAAGCCGAGGATGCGGAAGGCTTGCGCTCCACCATCAGCAGCGCGCCGACAAGCAGCAGCGCCGTACCGGCGAGCTTCACGGGCAGATTGGCTGTTTCATGGAACACCAGGATGGCCAGCAGCACCGTCAGCACCGTGCTGGACTTGTCCACAGGCACCACCTTGTTCACATCGCCGATGGACAGCGCCTTGAAGTAGCAGATCCACGACGCACCCGTGGCCAGCCCGGAAAGGATCAGGAACAGCAGCGACCGCCCGCTCAGGGAGGACAAACTGCCGGCCGAGCCGGCCACCAGCACCATCAGCCAGGAGAAGGCCAGCACCACCACCGTGCGCAGGGCGGTGGCCACATCGGAGTCCGTGTGGCGGAAGCCGCACTTGGCCAGGATGGAGGTTACCCCCGCAAAGAAGGCGGACAGCACCGCCGCAGCAATCCACATGGTCAATCACCTCATCAGTATCGCATACAAAAGGCCGAACGCGGCGCAGGCGGGGCGTTCGGCCGTGAAAGCAGGATGAATCAGGGCAGCGTCAGGTGGGAAAGCAGCGCTTCGGCCTCCGCGACCAGCGCCTCCTGGGAGGGCGCCTCCGCCAATGTGGCGGTGGCGGAATTCAGCATCACCAGCACGCAGGAGCCCTGCACGCTGTCAACATAAATGCAGACGCTGGCATAACCATTGCGCTCGGTGTCGGGCTTTTCGGCGCTTTCCTCATCCGTGTCGGTGGGGCAGAGCATATAGGCATACTGCACTTCATGCCCGCCCAGGGTGCCGGCAATTGCCTCGGAGGCATCCTTGAAAAAGCCGTAGTCCAGCACGCGGGTCAGCTGATCGGCGGCGGTATAGCCCGTTACGCCGCTGACATAGATCGTCTGCACCAGGGCGTTTTCATCGTCGGCGGTAAAGTACAGCGTCTGTGCCAGCTTATCGGAGGAAAGGTCATACTCCGGGTCGAGGGTATAGCCTTCGGGAGTGGAGAACTCCGCCATTTTGTAGTACCGGGGCTTGGATGAGGTGCCGGTATTGGCCACAACCCAGTCGCTCTCCACGCCCCGCAGGGTGCCGAAGAAATTCGGAATGGAGCCGCCGGGGCCGATAAACCACTTGCATCCCAGCCAGATCAGCACAAGTGCCGCTACGGCCGCTACGGCAATGATTATAATCTGCTTGCCGTGCTTGTTCCACAATTCCCTGCGCTCGGCGGCCTTGCGCTTCTGCTCGGCCTTCTCGGAGTTTTTGCGGCGGGCCTGCTCGGCGCGGTAGTTGATTTTCTTTTTCTTGCCCATGGATGGTCAGCCTCCTTCGGTGAATCAAACGTATTTTGCGAATCCACCGCGGCTCAGAGGGGCCAGAGCCACCCAGGCCGACCGTGAGGCGGGTCTTCGCCATG
>CAMDVP010000007.1 GCA_945877525.1 uncultured Clostridia bacterium
GTTACTTTCTTACTCTATCCGAAGGTCGGGGTTCAACTTGTTCTTGCAATTAAGGCGCAGATCATTCGCATTGCCCTGCGTCCAGGATTTCCTCCACCACCGCGCCTCCAAGGCAGCGCTCGCCGTCGTAGAGCACGGCGCTCTGGCCGGGGGTGACGGCGCGCTGGGGCGTCAGGCTGTGAATGAGCAGCTTGTCTCCTGCAAGGGCTGCCTCCACCGGCTGGTCGCCCTGGCGGTAGCGGAAGCGGGCGGTGCAGCGCAGGGTTTCGCCCTCGCGCAGGGGCGCATCTCCCACCCAGGTTACGCCCCCGGCAATGCAGCGGGTGCTGTACAGCATGGGGTGATCCTCGCCCTGGGCTACCAGAAGGCGGTTGCGCTCCAGATCCTTGCCGATGACAAACCAGCTTCGCCCGTCGCCGCATCCGCCGATGCCCAGCCCCCGGCGCTGGCCCAGGGTGTAGTACATCAGCCCGTCGTGGCGGCCCACCACCTGTCCCTCAGGGGATACCATGTCCCCGGGCTGGGCAGGCAGATAAGTCTGAAGGAATTGCTTGAACTTCCGTTCGCCGATGAAGCACACGCCGGTGGAGTCCTTCTTCTGG
This sequence comes from uncultured Clostridia bacterium, assembly GCA_945877525.1. Lineage (GTDB taxonomy): Bacteria > Bacillota > Clostridia > Christensenellales > Aristaeellaceae > UBA11524. The sequence goes on from CAMDVP010000007.1 coordinate 603, forward strand.
CTGACGGGCAGGCCACGCTCCGCGGCGATGCGGCGCACCTCGGCCTTGGTCATGCCGCCTACCGGGAACACGGCTTTCTTCAGCTGCTCCCGGTGAAGCATGTAGAGGAAGTAGCTCTGATCCTTGCCCGGATCCACGCCCCGGAGCAGATCGCCCTGTTCGTTGGTCTGCACAAAGTGACCCGTGGCCATGCGGGAAGCCCCCAGCTGCAGGGCAAAGTCCAGAAACGCCCGGAACTTGATCTCCCGGTTGCACAGAACATCGGGGTTGGGGGTGCGGCCCGCCCGGTACTCGTCAAGGAAGTAGCTGAACACCCTGTCCCAATACTCCCTGGCGAAGTTCACCGAATAATAGGGAATGCCGATCAGGTCGCACACATCGCGGACGTCGCGCCAGTCGCTTTCGGCGGTGCAGACGCCGTTTTCGTCCTTTTCCTCCCAGTTTTTCATGAACACGCCGATCACGTCGTAGCCCTGCTCCTTGAGCAGCAGCGCCGCCACCGAGGAATCCACCCCGCCGGACATGCCCACCACAATCCGCTCGCTCACGCTTCCGCCTCCATCAGCCGGGCCAGCACCTGCCCGGCAATTTCCCTGCCGATGTCCTCCGGGCTCCCTGTGGCATCCACCACCACAAACCGCGCGGGATCCCGGGCAATCAGCTCCTTATAGGCCGCCTCCACCCGGGCATGAAAGCTGTCCGCCTCCATTTCCATCCTGTCAGGCTCGGAAGCGGCGCAGCGGCGGCGCAGGCTTTCCCGGTGGTCGATATCCAGGTACACCGTAGCCATGGGCAGGCAGCTTTCGATGGCGGGAGCGTTGATGTCCAGCACCTTCTGCACCCCCAGCTGCCGCCCGCCGCCCTGATAGGCCACGGAGGAATCCACAAACCGGTCGCAAAGCAGCACCCGTCCCGCCGCCACGGCCGGGCGGATCACGTCATGCACATGCTGCGCACGGGAGGCGGCGTAGAGCAGCGCCTCGGCCACGTCGGTCATGCCCACGTTGTCCCGGCTGAGCAGCACGCCGCGGATGGCCTCGGCCACGGGGCAGCCGCCGGGTTCCCGGCTGTGCTGCACCTCAAAACCATAGCGCTGCAGGGCGGAGGTGAGCAGGGCGATCTGCGTGGTTTTGCCGCTGCCGTCCAGGCCCTCCATGGACAGGAAGGCTCCCTCCGGCACCTTCGCGCCGGGGCAGAGCGTGTCAATGACCGCCTGCACGGTGGGCGCGTAAACCTCACAGCCCGCGCCGCGCAGCTCCTCCTCGGAGCCGTAGCCATAGCCCACGCCCATGGTGTGAATCCCTGCGGCCAGCCCGCCCTCCACGTCGAAGCGGCGGTCGCCCACCATCCAGGCCTCGTCATAGCTTTCCGGCAGCGCCTTGCGGATCAGCTGCTCCTTGTCGGGATGGGCGGTTCCCCCGTCCGGCCCGACGATCCTGTCAAAGAACTTGTCCAGCCCGAAATGGGCGATGACCTGCTCGGAGGTTTCCTGCGGCTTGCCGGTGGCAATGCCGATATACCAGCCTGCCCGGCGCAGGGTGCGCAGCAGACGGCGGATGCCGGGGAACACCCGGTTTTCATACAGGCCCACGGTGGTATAGCGCTCACGGTAGATCTGCACAGCCTCCCGGGCCTTGTCCTCGTCCATGCTCATATAGGTCATAAAGGAATACATCAGCGGCGGTCCGATAAACTTCCGCAGGGTATCCCCATCCGGATGGGGATAGCCCAGACGGTCAGCCGCATGGCGAACACAGTTCCATATGCCCTCCTCGGACTGGGTCAGGGTGCCGTCCAGATCAAAAATTACAGCTTGACGCAAAGCAGCGAATCTCCTTCCACACCGAATCGTTCCTGATGGCCTGCGGCCATGAGCAGGTCTGCGGTTTCCTTGTCAATGATCTCCCCCGGACAGACCAGCGGAATCCCAGGCGGATACAGCCCCGCAGAGGCGGCGGCCACCCGGCCCTCGGCCTGTTCCAGCGGCACAGCTTCGCAATCTGCGAGTACAGCGGGGCGAAGCTCCATGGCCTTTTCCGGCAGCGCACGCCGGGCATGCGGCATGGGCAGCAGCCGGCCATAGGCGGGAATGTCCCGCAGAAGCCTCAGCAGAGGGAACAGCGTTTCCGGCCCGTCCATGCAGGTGAGAATCAGCACCGTGCGGCGTACGTCGGCCATCTCCACATCTACGCCTTTGTCCCGCAGGGATTGGGCCAGGGCCGCGCCGCCCTGGGGCGCGTGAATCACCAGCCGTGTAGGATCAAAGGTATAGCCCGTCCACCGCCACTGCCTGTGCGCGTCCTCATAGCCCGCCACGCCCAGCGCGCCCCGCAGCCTGTCCGCTGCCTTCGCCAGGCGGTTCAGCCGCTCCTGGCCCTCGCCCTCCATGTACGCCCGGGCATCGTCAATGGACATGAGCAGCGGAAAGCTGGGCGAGGAGGTCTGTTCCCTGCGGAGAATGCGCATGGCCCGGGGCCTGTCATCAGCGCTGCGCAGGTGCAGCACCGCTGAGCCGGTCAGGCCGGGAAGCGTCTTGTGTACCGACTGCACCCAGACGTCCGCATCCAGCTCTCCCGCGGAGGCAATGCCCTCCAGCCAGGGCAGATGCGCGCCATGGGCCTCGTCCACCACCACCCGCATGCCCAGCGCGCGGGCCTTTTGAATGATCCGCTCCAGGGGGATGCAGCCGCCATAAAAGTCTGGGCGGGTCAGGAGAATGGCCCGGGCATGGGGGTGTTCCTCCATCGTCCGCAGCGCGTCCTCCTCCGCGATGTAGGCATAGCCGTCGGGCAGGGTGGTCACGGGAATCCATGCCGCCCGTACGCCCCCCAGCACGCAGCCGTTTACCGCGGAAAGATGGGCGTTCCTCGGGAGAATGACCTCGTCGCCCTCCCCGGCATACAGCTGTACCATAACGTGGATGCCCGCGGTGGAGCCGTTGTGCAGGAAGATGGTTTCCGCCGCCCCCGCCGCCCGGGCATACAATTCCTCCCCTCGGAGGATCCCCCGCTCCGGGCAGTACAGGTCGTCGGTCACGGGGAGCTCTGTGGTGTCCAGGGCATATACGTCCACCGGGCCGAAGGGTGGGCGGCCCTTGTGCCCGGGCATGTGAAAGCTGCGCCGCCTCGATGATTCATACAGCATATCGTAGATGGGTCTCATGTCACTTCCTCCTTGGTCGGCGCTGCGCGCAATGCCGTTACAGTCCCTGCTCCCTCGCCACTGCGTCCAATTCCAGGGCCATCAGTTCAATGCCCTCCAGGGTGTCCAGCGGGGCGATCCACGCCTGCGAAAGCGCCCCGTCACCCAGATAGGCGCCCAGAATATTTCCCGCAATGGCGCCGGTAGAATCGCTGTCGCCGCTGTGGTTTACCGCCGCGCACAGGCAGGCGTACAGGTCATCTGGATATCGCAGCACACAGTAGACGGCAATGGCCAGGGCTTCCTCGCCCACCCAGCCCTCGCCCAGGACGGCGACGGCTTCATGGTTGGGCATGTCCGTATGGCTCAGGGCAACCGCCTGACGGATGATGCGCGCCAGCACAGATGCCGCGGCTTCTTCACCCCGGCCCAGCAGCCGCAGCGTTCTGTCCAGGGCGGCAAGAACGATGTCCTCCAGCGAGGCGCTTTCCTCCAGCACAATCAGCCGGATGATTTCCGCCAGCATGCCTGCGGGCATGTAGCCCAGGGGATGCCCGTGGGTGACGGCTGCAATCTTGGCCCCCTGCCATACGGCAGCGTCCTCCGGACAGTCGTCATACCGCCGGCCGAAGGGCCCCACAAAGCCCACCGGGGCAGCCCGCATCACGCCGCCGCAGCCCTTGCTGTGGTTGATGGGCTCCCCAAGGGTGCCCATTCGACCGGACAAAAGCGCGCTCAGGCAGGTGTTGCCCGGAGCGCGGCGCGCGAACATCCGCGTCATTTGCATCAGGCGGCTGCGGCTGCGCCACATGCCTTCCGCGGGGAAGCCCTGGGTGGCCAGCCAGTTCAGATAGGCGTCGTAGACATAGGTTTCCATATCGGCGGCCATGCCTCCGGCTACGGCCCGGTTCCAGCCCATGACGATGCCCTCGCAGGTGAACAGGGTCATCTGCGTGTCATCGGAGGTAAGGGCCAGATCCTGATGCAGCGTGCAGCGTCTGATGCCGCCCGGGCCAAAGCGGGCGATGATTTCCTCCCGGGTGATGAATTCTACCTCATAGCCCAGCGCGTCGCCTGCCGCGCCGCCAAGAAGGCAGCCGCGGATTCTTCTCAGCCTGTCCATCTGCATCACCGCCCTTCGCTATCAGTATACCAGCTTGGAGGGCGTAAAACAATAGTCTTTCGCGTCGGAGGCAGCATGCAGAAAGCCCCTGCCCGTCCATGGCAGGACAGGCAGGGGCGTCTGAATGGCAGGGCCTTCCTCAGCGGATGTGCTTTCTTTCAAAGAAGAGGATGATGGACGCAAGGCTTACCAGCATTAATCCCGCGCAAATCAGATACATCAGCTGATAGCCCTGCGCACCCGCGATGGCGCCCACGACCATGCCGCCGAGCATCGGGCCCACGCCCTGGCCAATGTCGCCGCACAGGTAATAGGTGCTGGTGGCCACGCCCGCGCGGTCGCGGCCGATGTAGTTGATGCACCCCGCCTGCAGCGAAGGCTGGGCGGCGCCCTGACCGATGGCCCGCAATACCGCCGAAGTCAGGAACATGGGAAGGCTGCGGCTGAAGGCAAGCAGCACGAAGGAGCAGGCCGTGATTACTATGCCCGGGTACACCGTCCAGCGGATGCCTTTTTGATCCATCAGCTTGCCGGACATGGGACGGATGACAAACATGCCGATGGCATACACCGTGAAATACAGCGCCACGCTTTCCACGCCCCGGGAGGCGGCAAACAGCACAATGTAGGCGTTGACGATGCCGTTGCCAAAGGAGAATATGCCGCCGGAAAAGGAATAGGCCAGCGCCCGGGGCTCGATGATATCCTGCAGGCGGATGCGAAGCTTTTCGCCCCGGGGCAGCTCGCGGTCATCCCGCATCAGGAGCAGGATGAAGCACGCCAGCGCCGGAAGCGCCGCGGAAATCAGCAGCATGGCGCGCATGCCCAGGCTGTTTGCAACGGCGATGCCGATGCCTGGCGCCACCGCCGAGCCGAGAATATTCCCCAGCCCCATGTACCCGATGCCCTCGCCCATGCGGTTTTGGGGGATATAGCGCGCGGCCAGGGACATCTGCACCGTGGAGCCAATGGCAAAGCCGATGCCGTTCATAATCCGGAAGGCAAAGAGCAGCGGCGCCGTTTTGGCAAAGGCGAAGCCTGCCAGGCCCGCGGCCATCAGAAGGTTGCTGATCATCAGCAGTCTGACGTTGTTCATCCTGTCCGACAGAAGGCCGCACAGGGGTCTGCAGAACAGAGAGGTCATTGAAAACAACCCGACAATCACCCCAGCCAGCTGCGCGGTCAGGCCGATGCCGTCGCCCTGCAGATAGCCGGCCAGCATGCTCTGATTCAGATAAAAGGAGAAGGCTGTGAACGCACTGACCGTCAGGGCAAGAATATAAGAAGCGTTCCACAGCTTTTCCGGGACCGAGGTTTCCAGACGATTTTCCATAGCGTTTCCTCGCAAGCAGGGTTTTGGGGGTCAGCGAATAAAGCCATAGGCCGCGGCGCGAACCTTCAGGTGATAGAACTTTTCATCATTGGGCACGGAATTGTGCATGTACACAATGGACACGCCGTCCTCGGGGTCAGCCTCGCACCAGGTGCCGAAGCCGCCCGTCCAGCCGAAGCTGCCCAGGGGGCCGTTGTGGTTGCCTGCGGCCTTGTCCACCAGGGTGCGCACGCCGTAGCCGTAGCCGTAGCCATCGTTGTAGCCGTCCCGCAGATCCTCCAGGGCCGCGGGGGAGAGCACGTTGGTACGCATCAGGTCGATGGTTTCCCGGCCCATCAGCTGCTTGCCATGCCACTGTCCGCCGCAGGCCAGCATGCTCATCAGATGGCTGAAGTCCTCCGCCGTGGAAAACAGCCGCGCCCAGCCCTGTTCATGCTCGGGGCCGGGGTTGTGCTTGTCATCCATGGGCATGTCGATGACCCGGGAGCGGTGGTTTTCGTCGAAGGCATGGCAGGCTACCATGCGCTCCTTCGTATCGCCGAAGAAACGGGAGGCGGTGTCCCTCATCTCCAGCGGATCAAACAGAAGCTCCTGGAACACTTCGTCAATGCCTCTGCCGCAGATTTTCTCCACCAGCGCGGCGGCCAGCTCACTGGAGAAGCCGTAGGTGAAGCGTTCGCCCGGCTCACTGGCCAGCACCGCGCCGGCCATGGCGGCCACATGCTCACGGTTGGTATAGTGGCCCTTTTCCCACAGGGGCTTCATGCAGTCCTGCATGGTGGCCATGGTCACATTGCGGGTGGGCGCGGGAGAGTTGCAGTAGGGCATGGCGCAGCCCATGGTGAGGGTGTCGCGGATGGTCAGGGGACGCCTGGTGGGAACAAAGGACACGCTGCCGTCGGTGGCCGTCTGTACCCGGCGGGATTCCTTCCACTCGGGCAGGTAATCGCCAATGGGGTCGTTCATGTTGTACATGCCCCGCTCATAGAGCATCATCATGGTGGTATACAGGGGCAGCTTTGACATGGAGGCCAGGCGATAGATGCTGTCGCGGCGGATTTTCTCCTTTGTATCCACATTGGCATAGCCCGCAAAGCCCTCGTAAATCACCTCGCCCTGGCGGCAGATCATCAGGCTGCAGCCGGGCAGGCCGGTTTCCACAAAGTATTCCAGCAGTCGATCCAAATCCTTACAGGTTGACATGGACAATCATCCTCCTCATACGCTGACCCTGCGCATCCACTTGCGGGTATAGAACCGGTAGATGCACAGCAGCGATTTCAAAATATAATCGCTCTTGAGCGCGATATACACAACAAAGGGCGGCAGGCGCCACACCAGGGCGGCCATATAGCCCAGCGGAACCGAAACGCACCACAGGAAGAATACGTCTGCAAATACCAGAAACATGGTGTCTCCGCCGCCTCGCAGAATTCCCTTGGTGGTGACACCCTGCAGCGTCTGAAACACCACCATCAGCGCTACAGCGGCCGTCAGCTGCTCGGCCACAGCCATGGTTTCGGCGCTGAAGGCATACTGCACGATAATGACCGGGGTAACCAGCAGAATGATGCCGCTGGCCACAAGCCCCGCAAGGAAGCTGAGCCGCAAAAGGATTTTCCCCTGGCGGAAGGCGCGGTCACAGTCGCCCTCACCCAGGGTGTTCCCGGTGAGAGTGCTGCTGGCCTGGGAAATACCCTGGTTGAACACCGTGGACATGCGCACCACCTGGGATATAACCGCGTTGGCTGAAACAAACGACGCCCCGATGTGGCCGCCGATCACTGCCACCAGGCTGTTGCCCAGGGCCAGAAGCCCGTCAGAACAGATGACAGGCAGGCTGTAGCGGAAGTATACCCGCACCAGGCTGCCGCACCGCTGGAACAGATGCCGCACCCGGAAACCGATTTGCTGATCGCGGCAGAATACATACCATATCACCAGCAGACATTCCACCGCCCGGGCAATCAGAGTACCCAGGGCGGCACCCTCGATCTGCATTTCCGGCATGCCTAGGTGACCGAAGATAAACACCCAGTTGCAGAATACGTTAATCGAAAAGGCGGCGATGGAGATGAACAGCGGCACCTTCATCTGCCGGATGGACTTGAGGATGATCATCAGGGTCAGGGACACGCCGCTGAGCAGGAAGGTAAACGCGCTGTAACGGAAATACCGTGTGCCCATTTCCACAATCAGCGGGTCGGGGGTATACAGCCCCATGATTTGCGAGGGAAAGCACAAAACTGCCGCGGTAAATGCTCCGGCAATCACCAGGCAGAACCGAAGCATGATGGCCATGGCCCTGCGGAGGGAAGGCAAATCCTTTGCTCCCCAATACTGTGCTGTCAGCACCGCCGCGCCGCCGCCCATGCCCATGCACAGAATCTGAAAGATATTGATAAACTCGTTGGCCAGGGACGATCCGGACAGTTGCGCTTCGCCATACTGGCCCAGCATCAGCGTATCCACCATGTTCACGCCGATGGTGATCAGGTTTTGCGCAATCACCGGAATGGCAATATGAAGCACTGCCGAATAGAATGCCCGGTTGCTTCCCTTTGCCATGCATGTCGCCGCCTTTCAAGCTGAATCGTTATAGCTGTGTTGCGAAGCGTACTGTCCGGTTCGGCGGCTGTATGCTCTGCTTATTATTCTTCAAGGAATACTATAAGTCATGATAAAGGCCGTTGTCAAGGCCTGGAAGAGGAAAAAATGAATTGTCCCGCGGCTTTTTCATTTTTTTATTGAAAAAAAGCCGCGATTATGATAAGCTAAATGTTAGCAATGGATCAAAGGAGGAATAACCATGGCGGAAACGAAGAAAGGTGTTCAGCTGGGCGAAATTGCCAGGCAGCTGGGTATATCCCGCAGCACCGTTTCCTTTGTGCTGAACGGACGGGGAGACGAAATGCGCATTTCCAGGGCAACCCAGGAAAAAATACGCCGTACCGCCAGGGAGATGGACTATCAGCCCAACCTGAACGCCCAGCGTCTGCGGCGTTCGGCCACCGACATCCAGTTCCAGAGCATTGCCATGTTCTGGTGCGACCATTATGGTGCGGAAGCTCTGGGGCGCTTTATTTCCGGAGGCTGCAGCAACGCTGAGAACTCGGGCGTGCAGACGGAGTACGCCCTGCACATCTTTCACTATGACGAGCTTTACAAATACAAGGATTTGCTTTCCTCCAACTACTACTCCGGCATCGTCATCAACGGCGGCTCGGATAATGACCTGGAGCTTCTCTCCCAGATCAATTTCCAGGTTCCGGTAGTGTTCTCTGGGCGCAGCGTGAATGGGATCAGCTGCGTGTATGTGGACAGCTATGCCCTGGGCAAGCGATGCGCCCGGGCGATTGCCGAGCAGGGGTATACCTCTGCCGGGGTGATCGGCTGCCGCCGTTCCACCTCCGGCGCAAGCTTGCGCCTGACCGGCTTTCTGGACGGCTGCCAGGCCTGCGGCGTGGAAACAAGGCCCGAATGGCTGATTCCCTGCAGCGAAGCCAGAACAGACAGCGGCTATCAGGGCATGACCGCCATTGCAGCCTGCCATGAAAAGCCGGATATTCTCTTCATCATGACCGATACCGAGGCTATCGGAGCGGTGATCTATATGAAAGAGAAGGGGATGTTTGAGCAAATTCCGCTGCTGATTTACGGCACGAACAAGACCATCCGCATGATGGCACCCAACGCCACCTATGCCGACTTTGCCATTGAGGAGGTTTCACGCAAAACCATGGAGACGCTGAACCTGCTGATTCACAACGGTATCAGCGTGCCTATCAGCCAACTTGTCACACCAAACATTGGGAAAGGGCATGATTCGGCGCGCTAATGACATTAGCAAGACTTCGTTCGCTTTTTGATGAACCCATCTCCAACAGTTTGTCCATTTAGGACAATAACTTCCCAAAACACATCATTTATCTCTTGACACACCAGCCGCTTCGTGCTATGATTAAATTACTAAAGCGTTGCTAACAGTTAGCAACCAAAAACACACACAAGGAGGCTTCCGCATGAAAAAGTTGCTCAGTACCCTGGTTGCAATCGCCATGCTGGCCAGCATGATGCTGCCCGTTGCAGCCCTGGGCGAAACCTACGAACCGATCACCATCCAGTTCTGGAATGGCTGGAGTGGCTCGGACGGCGATGTGCTGATCGAAATGGTGGATCGGTTTAACGAGACCAATCCCTACAACATTACCATTGAGATGGATATCAACTCCGAGTTTCTGAACAAGATTGCCGCGGAGTTTGCCGCCGACAGCGGCCCGCAGCTGATTCTGGGCGCGAACAACTTTAAGGATCTCTACGTCGGGTATCTGCTGCCCCTGAATGAGATCTTTGAAAAGACCGCCCTGAAGCAGGAGGACTTTATTGCCGGCTATGTGGATTCCTGCTCCACCGACGGCGAAATCTTTGTGCTTCCCTTCCAGGTAACCGCCCGCTACATGTACTGGAACAAGGATCTGTTTGCCGCCGCGGGTCTGGATCCTGACGTGCCCCCGGCTTCCTATGCCGAGTGGAGCGAAATGGCTGCCAAGATTACCAATGAAGACGCCAATGTGTACGGCTCCGGCCTGAGCTACACCGCCACTGTGACCAACGCGGCCATCATGCAGCGCATGGGCGGGAACTTCGTGGACTATGACGAAAACGGAGAATTTGTTCCCCTGTTCGAGGGCAACGAAGGCTTTGTGAAGTTCGGCAACTGGATGAAGGACCTGATCGACTCGGGCAACAACCCCATGGAAACCGACACCACTTCCATGTTCAAGGCTGGTCAGATCGGCATCATGGCTGATGGCGCGTGGACCAACTCCGCCCTGCAGGAAATTGGCCTGAACTATGGCGTGGGCCTGCTGCCCTATGACGATGCGGGCAAGGTGCTGCCCACCTCCGTGTCCGGCTTTGCCATCACCAAGTATACCACTGAAGCCGAGGTTATGGCCTGCTATCGCTTCCTGGAGTGGTGGTACAACGGAGACGAGAATACCGACGTTTCCGGCGCGTTGCGCTGGTCGCTGGACTGCGGCTATCCCGCTTACTACCTGCCTGTGGTCAATGATCCCCGTTACCAGGCATCTGAACTGCTTGCTTCCATGACCAACACCGACAACGAGGTTGACACCACCTTCTGGGCTCCCTCTGCCTTCGCGCAGACCTTCACCCTGAGCAGTGAAGTGATTCAGCCCTTCATTGACAAGGTGGTCATCAGCGGCGAGGATCCTCTCTCCGTGCTCAGCGAATGCCAGAGCTCCGCGCAGGCCATTATCGACGCCGCAAAGAAGTAACCTCTATCAGGGACAATCCGCACAGGGGAACCGGGTCGCCCCGGTTCCCCTGATTCTTATGAAACGATCTTCACTTTTCGCGGGAGGGTATGGGTATGGTACAGGCAGCCGGTAGAAGGAAATCCAAAGGCCTGAAGCCGCGTTGGGCGCCTTATTTGTTTATTGCCCCGGTCATTGTTCTGATGCTGGTGTTCAACATTGTTCCCCTCTTGATGTGCTTTGGCATCAGCACCCTGGATATGGGAATGACCTTCAACAACGCTACCTTTGCCGGTCTTGCCAACTTCAGGGAGGCCCTTGGCGACTGGCGCTTCTGGAACAGCCTGGTGGTCACCCTGAAGTGGACTGCTGTCGAGGTTCCCCTGCAGCTGATTACTGCTATTGCCATGGCAGGACTGCTTCGAAGAAACACCCGCCCCAATCAGCTGTTCCGGGCCATCTATTTCATGCCCGTCATCTGCTCCGCCACTGCGACAGGCATCATGTGGAAGCTGATTCTCCATTCCAATGTGGGCTATATTCCTTACATCATGAAGCTGATGGGCCTGGGGAAGGTCAATTTCATGAACAACCCCGGCATCACCTTCTATGTCATCGTGTTCATGTCCGTATGGAAAACCTTCGGCGTGTCCATGACCATCCTTATCGGCGCCATGCAGAACGTGTCTGCCGACCTGTATGAGGCAGCTGACCTGGACGGCTGCGGAAAGCTGCGCCAGTTCTTCCAGATCACCCTGCCCTGCATCCGACCCACCCTGTGGTTCCTCATCATGACGCGCATTATTGGCTCGTTCCAGGTGTTTGACATTGTGTATACCACCACCGGAGGCGGCCCCAACTATACCACCGAAACACTGGTGTCCTACATTTACAGCCGCGGCTTTGGCGATGTGAACCGTATGGGTTATGCTTCCTCGTTGTCCATCTGGTTGCTGGCTCTGATCCTGTTCATTACCGTGATTATGTATTCCTTTATGCTCAAGCAGGAAAAGGAGGGATGATCATGAGCACTGTCACAAAGGCCCCCGTCCATGCGGTGCCGCGGAAGCACCCGGTCCGCTGGAAGGACATCCCCTCAAAGGTGCTGATTGCCCTGATTTTGGTCATTGCCGCGGTCATCATTCTGCTGCCCGTATTGTGGATGTTCCTCAGCGCCTTCAAGCCGGCCGGAAAGATTATCGCATATCCGCCCACCTTCTGGCCGACAGAATTCACCCTTGCCAATTTCGAGCGTCTGGCTAAACGCATCAAGGTGGTTTTCTACTTCCGCAATTCCGTTATTTACGCACTGCTGACTACGGTGCCATCGGTGTTCCTCTGCGCCATGGCAGGCTATTCCTTCGCCAGGTTTGAGTTCAAGGGACGCAACATGCTGTTCATCCTGGTGCTGGCCACCATGATGATTCCCTTCCAGGTCATCATGATTCCCCTGTTCCTGGTGGTCAAGAATCTGGGAATATATGATACCTACAGCGGACTGATCCTGCCCAAGCTGGCGGTGGCCATGTCCATCTTCATGATGCGCTCTGCATTCGCCTCCCTGCCAAAGGAATTGGAGGAAGCCGGACGAATCGACGGCATTTCCGAGTTCGGGCTGTTCTTCCGCATTTTCCTGCCCCTGGTGAAGCCTACCATGATTACCATGTTTATCCTGGGCGTGAACGCTGCATGGAACGACCTGATGTGGCCCCTGCTGGTAACCGGCAGCACCAAAATGCGCACCCTCGCCAACGGTCTGGCGCTGTTCATCGGTTCTGACACCACGGAATACGGCCCTGCTTTTGCCGGCGCGTTCATTTCTATCGCACCTATGCTGGTGCTGTACATTTTCGGCCAGAAATACTTCATTGAAGGCACCATGGCCGGCAGCGTCAAAGGATAAAGGGGGATAATATGATCTATAGAAAGGAACTGGACGGCGGCGACGCGGTATGGCTGTTTTATCCAAGCGACGTGCGGCGCACGCCCTACAAGCGCTCAGCCTTGACGTTGCTGATAGAGGATACCTCCGAAAAAACAGTCCGCCGCCTGCTGGAGGAGGAAGGACTGGCTGATTTTGCCCGGCTGCATGATGTGATTCTGGCCATTCCCGAGGTGCCTGCGCAGGGCTGGCAGCCCGCTGTGGAGCAGCTTGACCGTCTGGCACGGATTCATGTGAACATCTCCCGTCCGGAGAACGAGCCGCTGAAGTTCAACAGTCTGGGTATTCCTACGCTGGAATCCATGCAGAGCGAATACCATCCGATGAATGATGTGCGCTATTATGCAGGCGTGGGCGCTGGCGCAGCGCTGGCGCTGACCCTGGCTGCCTGTCGCCCTGAGCTGACAGCTGCCGTGCTGGCTGTGGACGGTACCCTGCCGGACACCCTGCCTGAGGAAGCCTCCGGCGCGCCGGTGCCGGTGATGCTGTTGGGAAGCGCCGTGGATGCCCGGGTGTATTTTGACAGCGTCAATCATGCCGAACCCGCCGGGGACGGGCTGGATGCATGCCCTGTCAATTCCTTTCAGATGGTGCTGCATGACTGCCATCCCGCGTGCCTGAACGCAGAAACCATCCGGCGCGCATGGGAAATGCTTTTCCGCCGTGTGCGCCGCACCAACACCGGCGCTCGGGGCGATGTGGAGCCCCGCCTGTGCCTGAAGGACTGCGGCTTTGAGCAGGTGGTTGATGAGATCCGCCTCCCCGACGGGCTGCAGCACACCTGGTTCACCCATGTGCCCGCGTCTGTGAGGGACAATCCTGGGAAAAAGGCACCGCTGGTCATGTTTTTCCACGGCGGCTCGGACAATCCCGAAGAGGCTGCGGAGATGTCCAAGCTTCATGAGCTGGGCGAGCGGGAGGGCTTCATCACCGTATATCCATGGGGCTCCAACCGCTGCGGCTGGAATATCCACCTGCATGCGGATGAGGAGGACGATGAAACCTACACCCTGCAGCTGATTGACTATATGATTGCCTGCTATCCCGTGGATCCAGGACGGGTTTATCTCTCCGGCTTCTCCAACGGCGCGGGCCACGCGCTGATGATGGGCATGATGCATCCCGACGTGGTGGCAGCTATCTTCCCTATTGATTCCAACTGGCCCGGCGCGCGTATCGGCCCCACCGACACGAAGCCTGAGGATGTGCCGGCCTTCCGCCGCGCCATGGAAAAGAAAAAGGAGAAGGACTACCGCATGCCTGTATGGTATACCTACGGCACCCGTGAGCCTTCCTATCCCGTCTACCGCGGCTGCTCCCAGCAGCATCAGTATGATTTCTACAAATGGTTCAACCATATTCCCGTCCGGGAAACGCCGCCCCAGGACGCTCCCGACGCCTGCGGATGCGGTGTGCCGGGCGATGTGCAGCTGCACCTTGTGCCTTCCGCACGCCATCCCCATCACCATTATGACGTGCAGCGGTTCTTCTCCGGGGACGAGGTGCCGATGAACCTGTACAACTATGCTCTCATGCGTGACAAGGGACATGAGGTGGCCCAGATGGATCCGGAGCTGGGCTGGCGCTATGTGCGGCACTTCCGCCGGGAAAGCGACGGCTCTCTGACCCTTATTCCCTGAATCAGAACTGGTCTGAAGGAGGCAATGCTATGCTTCGGGAAACCATGACGGAATGCGGCCGGGTGCGGGGCATTCCCGCAGCCGATCCGAGAATCACCGCTTACAAGGGCATTCCCTTTGCCGCGCCGCCAGTGGGGGAATTGCGCTGGCGCGCCCCCAGACCGGCGGAAAAATGGGAGGGCGTGCGCGACTGCGCCCGGTTTGCCCCCATTTCCATGCAGGAAACCCCCGGCGCGGATCCCGACGCCTTTTACAGCCGTGAGTGGCATGTGGATCCCGATATTCCCATGAGCGAGGACTGCCTGTACCTGAACGTGTGGACTCCCGCCAAATCGGCGGAGGAAAAGCTCCCCGTGATGGTATGGATTTTCGGCGGCGGCATGACCTGCGGCTATCCCGCCGAGATGGAATTTGACGGCGAGCGCCTGGCCCGCCGCGGCGTGGTGCTGGTATCGGTGAACTATCGGGTAAACAGCTTCGGTCTGCTGGCCCATCCTGAGCTGACTGCCGAGGCCCGGGCCGAGGGCGCGCCTCCGGCCAACCTGGCCCTGCAGGATCAGCGGGCCGCCATTCTGTGGGTTCGCCGGAATATCCATGCCTTCGGCGGCGACCCGGAGTGCATCACGGTGTTCGGCCAGTCCGCTGGCGGACGCAGCACCTGGGCGCAGGTAGCCTCTCCCCTCAACCGCGGGCTGTTCCGCCGGGCCATCGCCCAGAGCGGTGGCCTGACGGGGGACTTTGCCCGTTACCCTTCCCTGCAGGAGGCTGAGGCCCGGGGCGAGGCGTTCCTCAAGCACCTGGGCGTAGGCTCCATCGCGGAGGCCCGCGCCATGGACGCGCGGGAGGTGTTGGAAAAAACCCTTTCCTGGAACGGCCCCCGCTGGAGTCCCGCACTGGACGGCGTGTTCCTGCCGGAGGATCCCTGTGACGCCATTCTCCACGGCCGGCAGAATGATGTGGAACTCATGTGCGGCAACACCGCAGCTGAGGGGAATTTCCGCTTTGGCGACACCCTGGAGGAGTTTCTTCCCAATGCCCGCCGCCTGTGGAAGGATGACTTTGACCGGATGATGTCCCTGGCCGGCATCCGCACCGACGAGGATATTCAGCGCTACTATCGCTCCCGGGCCTTCCATCCCTTTGAGGTGGGCAACCATTTTGCCGCCCGCAGCTTGGAACGCCAGGGCAAAAAGCCCGCCTGGCTTTACCGCTTCAACCCGGAAATCCCCGGCGACAACGCGGGTTCCTTCCATTCCTCGGAGCTGTGGTTTGTGTTCGAGACCCTGGCCAAGTGCTGGCGGCCCTTTGAGGGCAAGCACTATGACCTGGCCCGGCAGATGTGCAACTACTGGACCAACTTCGCCCGTACCGGCGACCCCAACGGTCTCGACCAGAACGGCCGGCCTATGCCCTACTGGCCCCCCTGCACGGCGGAAAATGGCGAAAGCGTGATGCTCTTGGACGATGCGCCCCATGCAATCCGTCCGGAGGCGGACGAGTTGTTTGCCTTTGAATTATCCCGTCAGGAGCGGACATAACGATGCATACCCGCAGGCGGCGCCACAAAAAAAGTGGCTGCCGCCACTTTTTATGCTGGGTACACTTTGTCAGCCCTGCAGGCCGTTTTCCTGACGCTCCATGTTTTCCACAACCACGTCGTAGATGTCTCCCAGGGAGGCGCAGTATTCCAGCACCTTCCAGGGCTCGTTGGTATGGTAGTGAATCTTGATCAGCTCGTCGTCGCCCACGGCCAGCAGGCAGTCGCCTTTGAAGTTGCTGGTGAAGTAATCGTTGATGGCGTCCTCATCAAGGTCATGGCCCTCGATGAGCAGCTGGGTGTCAAACTTGAATTCAAGCATGGCTTTTTCTCCTTTTTATGGAATCCGCATGCGCGTTCAGCGGAGGAAGCCGGGCTCCCCCCTGCCCTATGGTATCACATTTTGCGCATAAACGCCATCATTTTTTTGCGCGTCCGGGCATGAAAAAGGCGCGGCCGATGGAAACCGGCCGCGCCGCAGCGCTGCTTATGCCTTGCGATAGCCGCACTTGGGGCACACGCCGTTTTCGTTCAGCGCGATGCCGCACAGCGGGCAGCGATCCATCTCCCGGCGGGGCTCATAGGTCTCGGAGGCCTTGTTCACGCCGCTGGTGAAGGTCAGCTTGACAATGTTCAGCTTGTCCTTGAGCAGGTCGTAGACAATTTTGATCATGCCCTCGACGGTCATGGTTTCCTTGGTCACCACCAGGCGGCAGTCGGGATAAGCGGTGGCCAGCTCCGTCTGGAAGGCGGGGCCCTTCATCTTGTTGTTGGGATGGCCGTTGCGGATGCCCTGCTTTTCATACACGTCAAGGATAGCGGGCAGCAGGGGGTCGTCTTCCCGTAAAATCAGGGCGTGGTCGAAGTTCTTCAGCACTTCCCAGGCGGTTTTCTGGATTTCGTTGCAGGGGAAAACCATGTTGACGCCGGGGTTGACAGTGTCCTCCACCTCGATGGTGAGCACGCCGGTATGGCCGTGCAGATACTGAGCCTCGCCGCGGAAACCGTAAAACCGATGGGCATACTGCAGGTCAAGGGTGGTAATGCTTCTCATTTGGTCAAACCTCCTCCTTTTTGATAATCAACGGGATGGTATTGCTTGAAGCGCAGGCGGGGAAATCAATAGTTCTCCGCATGAACCTCGAAGTAGCTCTGGGGATGGGCGCAGACGGGGCAGACCTGGGGGGCCTTGGTGCCAACGACGATGTGTCCGCAGTTGCGGCACTCCCAAACCTTGACCTCGCTCTTTTCAAACACGGCGGCGGTTTCCACGTTCTTCAGCAGGGCGCGGTAGCGCTCCTCGTGATGCTTCTCGATTTCGCCAACCATGCGGAACTTCGCCGCCAGCTCCGGGAAGCCTTCTTCCTCGGCGGTCTTGGCAAAGCCGGCATACATGTCGGTCCACTCGTAGTTCTCGCCCTCGGCGGCGGCAAGCAGGTTGGCCGCGGTGTCGCCAATGCCGCCCAACTCCTTGAACCACATCTTGGCGTGCTCCTTCTCGTTGTCCGCGGTCTTCAGGAACAGCGCGGCGATCTGCTCAAAGCCGCCCTTCTTGGCGACAGAGGCAAAGTAGGTGTACTTGTTGCGGGCACCGGATTCGCCGTCAAAGGCTGCGTGAAGGTTCTTCTCCGTCTGGGTGCCGGCATACTTGTTCTGGGGCATGGGTGATTCCTCCTTCATGATTTGTGTGATCTGAAAGCTCCTCGCGGGGAGCGGGCTTGTGGTGATTCGCCGCGGCGCAGGCAGGGCAAAGCCCCTCGAAAACCAGGCGGTGCCGCGTGATCTGGAAGCCGGTGGCCTGCTCCACCGCCGCGTCGTCCTCCGGGCGGTAGGCAATGGGTGCATCCACCACCTGCCCGCATCGGGTGCAGTACAGGTGATAGTGCTGATCCTGCCGCAGGTCGTAGCGATCTGCCCCGGGAATGCGGGCATGGGTGATTTCTCCCTGGGCGGCCAGCTCAGCCAGGTTGCGGTATACAGTGCCGCGGCTGATTTTCCCGTCTGCCCGGCGGGCGTCCAGGTAGATCTGGTCTGCAGTGGGGTGATCGTTGCGGGCCCGAACGGCCTCCAGCACCTGCAGGCGCTGCCGGGTAGTGCGCTTTCCTTTCATCGTTGTCCCTCACTAACGATATTAGGACTTAATCCTATTATACTCATTCTTTGCCTTTTGTCAAGGCGAAAATCACAGGCTGCACACGTTTTGCTTTTCGCCCCGGAGATAGGCATAGGTGTTCTCAAAGGCAATATGCGCCCTGCGAACCATGGCCTCTTCGGACAGGAAGGCCACATGGGGGGTGAGCAGAGCGTTTTTCGCGTGGAGCAGCGGCTCGGTATCGGGGATGGGCGGCTCCACGTTGAACACATCCACCGCTGCGCCGGCGATACGCCCCTCGTTGAGAGCATCCGCCAGGGCGGCACTGTCCACAATGGGGCCGCGGGCGCAGTTGACAAGCAGGGCGGAGGGCTTCATCAGGCCGATCAGCTTCCGGCTGATCAGCCCACGGGTAGCAGGGGTGTTGGGGGTGTGGATGGTCACAATGTCGCTCTGCGCCATCAGCGTTTCCAGGGATACATAGGTCACGCCCAGGGCCTCGATCTCCGGGCGGCGGGTGCGGCTGGCAGCAATGACCTTCGCGCCGAAGGCCAGGAACAGCCGGGCAACCATGGCGCCAATGCGGCCCGTGCCCACGATGCCCACCGTGCGCCCGGCAATCTCCCGGCCACAAAGTCCTGCGCTGGTGCCGCCGCTGCGCACAGCCTCGCCGCACTCGGGCAGGCGGCGCAGGAGGGAAATGGTCATGCCGATGACCAGCTCCGCCACAGTCTGGTTGGAGTAGTTGGCGGCGTTGCATACGGTCACACCCCGGCTGCGGCAGGCGTTCAGGCCCACATGGTCAATGCCGGTGAAGGCTACGTTCAGCAGCCGAAGCGCCGGGCAGGCTTCCACGACCTCATCGGGAAAGGGATTGTTGGCAATCATGACCACCTCGCATTCCTGGCTGCGGCGCTTCAATTCTTCGGGGTCGGTGGTTTTCTGGTCATAATAGACCCATGTGTGTCCCGCGTCCAGAATGGGCTGCGCCAGGCGATCGATCAGCTCGCGCGAAACACCGAGGGGTTCCAGCAGGGCAATTTTCATAAAAGAATTCCTCCTTCTTCATGCAATGGCAGGGCCGCGGTCATGCTTTGTCCGTCGTAGTGAATGGAAACGCCTTGCTTCCACCCCGCCAGGCGCAGCAGGAACCGCCGCGCCTGAGGCATGCCGGGGTAGCTGCCCTGCCGTGCAGAGAAACTCAGGGTGCGGGTCGTGTCGTTCCAGTGCAGGGCAATGCGGGCGCATTCGCCCTGCTCGTAGCCATAGCCGTCCCCCGCGTCGTCGTACAGGATGAAATCACCGTCCGCACCGGGGTAGACCATAAGGGTGATGTCAGGGTTGGCGATTTCCCCCACATGCTGCTGCACAGGCCCCAGGGGAAGGATGGCACCAGCCCGGACAAACATGGGCACCGTGTCCAGCGGCGCGGCGGCCATGACGGTCTGCCCGCCGTGGATGGGCGTGCCATCCTCCCAGGCGTACCAGTCCGTGCCTGCGGGCAGATAGACCTGCTCCCGCCAGTCAGGCTGCTCATTCTTTTGGCCGAAGGGGCCATGTTCCATCCAGCGGGTGACGGGCTTGGCCAGGATGAAATCCCCCAGCAGCAGCTCATCCCCCACGGCGGTCAGGGCCGTGTCTCCGGGGAACATCAGCGCCGGGATGCGCAGCATGGGCATGCCCGTGCGGGTGCATGCGTCCGCCAGGGCGTACAGGTAGGGTACCAGGCGGCTGCGCAGTCGGATGGCCTTCTCGATGGCGTCGTACCAGGGGGTGCCTTTCTCGCCAAAGCGCCAGATTTCCCGGGGCGTGCCCGTGCCGTGGGAGCGCATCATGGGCAAAAGCATCCCCAGCTGCAGCCAGCGGACATACAGCTCCCGGTAGCCGGGATCATCCACACCTCCCTCGAAATCGCCCTGCGCAAACCATACCCCCTCCCAGGTCTGCGGGAAGAACCCGCCCGCGTCCGTGGTCCAGTAGCACTCGCCCGTGGCGCAGTAGTTCAGCCCCTCCGGCACCTGACGGCGCAGCACCTCCCAGCTGGAGCTGACATCCCCCGACCAGGTGAAGGTACCGTAGCGGTGCTGACCGGCGTAGGAGGAGCGGGTCAGGTTCAGCACCCGCTTGCCGGAGTTCTCGCCGCGCTGGCCCTCATAGATGCCCATGGAGTGGTACAGGCTGTACAGGTTGATTTTCCCGGGGTCAAGGTACTTCCTGGCCTCCGCGATGTTCTCAGCGGCGCGCTCGAAGGGCTCGGGCTTGATGGCCCCATGCCAGTCCGCCTCGAAGGGCTCGGAGCAGTCGCACCACCACGCGTCGATGCCGTGGCGGAACAGGCCCTCGCTGGCCTGCTTCCAGTACAGCGTCCGCGCGTCCGGGTTAAACGCGTCGTAGATTATCCGGTTGCCCAGCATGTAGCCGTGATCCAGCATGTCCCGCCGGTTTTCGTTTCGGTCACCCTGCATGGAGGGCCAGATGGAGATCATCATTTTCGCGCCCATGGCATGCAGCCGGTCGGTGAGGTTGCCGGGATCGGGAAAACGCTCCCGGTCGAAGGTCTTGTACCCCCACTGGCCCTCGGGCCAGCTTTGCCAGTCCAGGACGATCATATCCAGGGGGACTTCCCTGCGGCGGTATTCCGACACCACGTCCAGCAGCTCCTGTGCGTCCCTGTAACGCTCCTTGGACTGCACATAGCCGAAGGCGTACCGGGGCGGCAGGGGCGTGATGCCGGTAAGGGCGGCATAGGTCTGCATCACGCCCGGGTAGCCCCCGGCCATGAAGTAGTAGGACATTTCATCCGCGCAGTCGGCGTAGAGGTAGGAGCCTTCTGCGTCATCATGGAACACCATCATGCAGCCCAGGTCAAACAGCATACCCCAGCCTTTGGTGGACACCAGCACCGGCACCACGGCCTTCATGTTGTGCTGGTACAGCTCGCGGGTCTTGCCCCGCAGGTTGCCGTAGCCCTCCTCATGGGAACCCAGGCCGTACAGGCCCTCCTCCGGGGCAAAGGTAAAGGACTGCTTGCAGGCGTAGGCCTTACGCACTTCGTGGGTTTCGTAGTCGTCAGCGGAAGCGCGCACGCCGTCCACGCTCTGGCGCAGGGTGATTTCGCCCTGGCCGGAGAAGGTGTTCACCAGCACGGGCTTTTCCTGCAATACGCAGGGGCGGCGCTGATCCTCCCGCAGGAGGATGTGTCCAGCCTCGTCATAGAAGGTGATGCTGCCGTATGCCTTGTCAATGGCGGCGGTGATGCCCCCGGCGCAAGCGCGGATGGTTCGGTCATCCTGGGTCACGGATAATTCACCGGGCTCCCGGTGGATGACCACGTCGCTTTCCACGGGGAGGAATTCCTCCCGCAGTGTCCGGGTTACCCGCAGCGCCCCGGACTGCAGGGCCTCCGCCCGCAGGCGCAGCGTGTGTTTTCCCTGGGAAAAGGCGCAAATGACCGCACCGGGGGTCTGACTGATATGGGTGAACATGGAACTACTCCTTTCGGTTCATGCGCCTGTATTATACCATAGCTGTGGACACAGGGGAAATAGCATGTCTGCAATTTCTGTCCCGT
Source organism: uncultured Clostridia bacterium (assembly GCA_945877525.1). Lineage (GTDB taxonomy): Bacteria > Bacillota > Clostridia > Christensenellales > Aristaeellaceae > UBA11524. Next base: position 22,261 of record CAMDVP010000007.1, read on the forward strand.
TTTTGGCACGTTTCAGCCTGTTTTCTGTCTGGACGCGGGAACAGGCGTGGGTGTATAATGGATAATAGGTTATCTTGGAGCCGGCGGCATGAATGCGCGCCGGAAACGTATTTCAGGCAAACAAAGCAAAATATTTTGCGGATGAAGAACAGGAGCATGCAACATGAAAAAGGCAAGGATGACCCTGCACCCCTCTTACCGGATTGGAGAAATCTCTCCGCGGCTGTTCGGCGCGTTTCTGGAGCCTATCGGCTCCATGGTGGACGGCAGCATGTACAATCCCAGGCACCCCACCGCCGATGGGCAGGGCATGCGCGGCGACATGATTGCAGCCCTGCGGGAAACCGGGCTGCCTTCCGTCCGCCTGCCCGGAGGAAACTTCGTCTCCGGTTGGAACTGGAAGGATTCCATCGGCCCCAGGGAGCAGCGCAAAACGCACCTCGACCTGGCCTGGCATCAGTTTATATCCAACGAGGTGGGGCATGACGAGTACCTGCAGTGGGCCGGGAAAATCGGCTCGGAAGCCATGTATACCATCAATTTGGGCACCGGCGGGCTGAACGACGCCCGGGATATTGTGGAATACACCAACTTTGAGGGCGGCACCTACTGGTCCGACTTGCGGAAAAAGTACGGTCACAGCGCGCCCTACGGGGTGAAAACCTGGTATCTGGGCAACGAGATGGACGGCTGCTGGCAGATTGCCTCCTGGGAAAAGAACCCCGCAGGCTACGGCGTGCTGGTCAATGAAACCTCCAAGGTGATGAAATTTGTCGATCCCACCATTGAAACGGTGGCCTGCGTGTCCTCCTCGCCCTTCATGAGCCACTACCCGGAATGGGACCGCAAGGTGCTGGAGGAATGCTACGACGTGGTGGACATGGTGTCCCTGCACCACTATCACGCCGCCCCCGAGGGCAACATTCCCGCGTTGCTGGCGGGCTATCAGGCGTTTGAAAACTACATCAATACGGAAATCGCCCTGTGCGACTATATGAAAACCCACCTGCGTTCGGGCAAGACCATGATGCTGTCCTTTGACGAATACGGCAGCTCCCTGCGCCCGGTGAAAAAGCTTCATTACGGGCGCAACGGCCGCCTGCCTGCCGACGCCTACTATTCCTTTGACCCCGGGCAGAAGTTTGTCCGCCATGATCCGGACGACTGGAGCACCCGGCGCAATCCGCCGGACTGCGGGGATATGCTCAAGGCCCTGAGCACCGCCGGTGTGATGCTGACACTTCTGCGCCATGCCGACCGGGTAAAAATCGGCTGCGCCACCGGCGGTCTTGGCGACCTGTGCGCCACCAGCCGCGAGCATGTGTGGCGGAGCGCGTCCTACTATCCCTTCACCGATATGATCCGCCTGGCCCGGGGCGTGTCCCTGCAGGCGGTGATGGAATGCGATCATTATACCGTGGAGGGCTACGCCATCGACGATGTGACCCAGTATGAGGGCTTTGAGCATGTGGAATCCCTGCAGTATGCCGCCGCCCTCAGCGATACGGAGGACGAATTGAATGTGTTCCTCATCAATGCCGATGGTGGGGAAGCTCAGGAGGTCACGCTGGATGTGCGCGGCTTTGAGGGCTTTGCGCTGGAGGAGCATACGACGCTGTTTTCTGAGGATCTGAACGCGCGGAATTCCTACGAGCAGCCCCGGACCATCATGCCCCGGAGCGTGCCGGATACCCGGTGCGAAAAGGGCGTGTGCACGGCGGTGCTGCCCCCGCTTTCATGGAATGTGCTGCGCCTGCGCAGAAAAGGGAAAGGGTGATGGTATATGGAATATATTACCCGAAGCGTATTGGCGGAATTGTACGCCGGGCCGGAGCATCCCATTCACGAGGACTATGCCGAGCTGAAACTGCTGCGCGCAGCCTGCGCCGGGGACGGGGACGCGGCCTGCGCCCTGTTCCGGGACAGGAAGCTCTTTGGCAGCGTACCCTGCGTGATTGACACGCCCTACAGGCGCTATGAAGGCCTGGCGGGCGTGAGGCTGTTTGCGGAGGAATGGCTCGGGCGCTTTGAGGCGGAGCGCGCCGAGGTAGTACCCGTGATCCAGACCCGGGCCAACGGCCGCTCGGTAACGGAGGCGCAGGTGAATTTCGTCTGCCGGGAGGGCATCCGCCAGGTGCCGTTCTTCGTGGTGGGCGACCTGCGCACGAAGGCATTGCTGGACGAGGTGCGCATCTACACCCACTGCAGCTTTGTGCCGCATCTGCAGGCGTACCGCGCGCCGCTGTTCACCCCCGCCCATCTGGAAAAGGGCGAGCCGGGGCTGCTTACCGGCGCGGTACGGGAGTACTACGACGGGCTGCACCATCTGCCCTGCGTGGATGTGGAGCGGATTCTGAACTGCATGTCGGACAGGTGCAAATTTGGCGGCTATGAGCCTGCGGTGCCGGGGCGCGAGCCTGCGGTGACCCGGGAGGATATCCGCCGGGTGTACAACAGCATGGCGGAGTACATCCCCCGCTGCGTGGGCATGCGCTATGAAACCCTGACGGACGACGGGGTCAACTGCGTGATCGAGTGGGTGCATATCGTGTCCGACGCGGGGCGCAGGGAGCGCAACCGCATCGCCATGTCCGGCATCGCCGCCTATGAGCGGGGCGAGGACGGGCTTCTGTGCGCGGTGCGCATCAGCGACTACGCGGGGCTGGAAGGCACCATCGACTGGTCGCAGCTGCCCGTCACGAAGGAATATGCCGAGTCCCTGCACCGGGTGGATGTGTTCCGGGAGCGGGACAATCTGTGAGAACAAATGAGGAGGAATATCCGATGGACAATCTGAAGCAGGCTGTCAATCCCTACCTGCCCTCGTGGGAATATGTGCCTGACGGCGAGCCCTATGTGTTTGGCGACCGGGTGTATGTGTACGGCTCCCACGATTTCTTCCAGGGCGATGTGTACTGCATGGGCGACTATGTGGGCTGGTCGGCCCCGGTGGATAACCTGGGCGACTGGCGCTATGAGGGCGTGATTTACCGCAAGGATCAGGATCCCCGCAACGGCGATTTGCAGGGCAACCTGTACGCCCCCGACGTGACTGTTGGCCCCGACGGGCGGTATTACCTGTACTATGTGCTGAGCAACTGCGGCGTGGTGTCGGTGGCTGTGTGCGACAAGCCCGCGGGATCGTATGAATTCTACGGCTATGTGCATTACCCCGACGGCACGCTCCTGGGCGAGGGCAAGGGCGACGAGCCCCAGTTCGACCCCGGGGTGATTACCGAAAACGGCAGAACCTACCTGTACACCGGCTTCTGCGCGGTGGGGGACAAGACCCGCCACGGGGCCATGTGCACCGTGCTGGACAGCGACATGCTCACCGTGCTGCAGGCCCCCGTGTTTGTGGCCCCCAGCAGCACCACCAGCGAGGGTACCGGCTTTGAAGGGCATGAGTTCTTCGAGGCGCCCTCCATCCGCAAAAAGGACGGGCTGTACTACTTCATCTATTCCTCGGTGAAGTTCCATGAGCTTTGCTACGCCACCAGCACTGAGCCCACGAAGGGCTTTGTCTACCGGGGCGTGATGGTTAGCGGCGGCGACCTGCACATCGACACCTACAAGCCCGCTGAGAAGTGCGCCTATTACACCGCCAACAACCACGGCAGCATGGTGCAGATCGGGAGCGACTGGTTCATCTTCTACCACCGGCACACCAACGGCACCAATTACAGCCGTCAGGGCTGCTTTGAGAAGCTGTCCTTCGCGGAGGACGGCAGCGTGATTCAGGCCACCATGACCTCCTGCTGCTCGCTTGCTCCCCTGCGGGGCGAGGGGGAGTACCCCACCTACATCGCCTGTAACCTGTTCACCGGGGAGGATATGACCTACGTCCCTTGGTCGGGCTGGATGGACGATCGCTTCCCGAAGATCACCCAGCTGGGCGGCGACGGGGACGAGAACCTGGGCTATATCGCCAACATGCGCAATACGGCCACGGCGGGGTTCAAGTATTTTGATTGCCGGGGCGTGAAACGCATCAGCGTGCGCACCAAGGGCTACGCCACGGGCAAGCTGGAAATCCGCACGGCCTGGGACGGCGAGGTCGTGGGCGCGGCGGCCATCGACTATGCCAACGTGTGGCGCGACACGGTGGCGGAGGTCAGCATCCCCGACGGGGTGCATGCGCTGTATTTCACCTTTAATGGCGCGGGTTACCTGCAATTTGCGGCCTTCAATTTGATGAAAGACTGACAGGAGGAGCAAGCCATGAAAGCATACGGCACTTATTTCCAGAATGACCCGGAGCGACCGCTGGTCTACGGCGAGGTGGAGTTGATCAATCCGCCCCGCCAGCGCCTGCGGGGGGAAGAAAAGAAGGAAGGCATTCTGGTGCAGCCCGCCATGGTGGGCTTCTGCGGCACCGACCACGAGCTTATGCGCATGGGCGCGCGGGGCGAGCTGACTCCCAAGTTTCCCGCAGGGCAGAAGCGGCTCATCAACGGCCATGAGGGCGTGGTGTGGGTGCCCTCCCAGAACCGCTTCGCCATCGTGCTGATTCGCGGCGGCGACAGCGTGGACCCCACCCGCTACACCGAGGATGAAACCTACTTTGAGTACGGCTGCGATCAGGCGGACGGCCTGTTCTGCGACGCCATGTACGTCAACCCCAACATGCTGCTGACCATCCCCGACGGCTTTGTCCATGACGGCAAGCTGGCCCTGTCCTTCGCCAAGAAGATGGTGTTCCCCGACCCCTTCGCCTGCATGCTGTTCCAGCTGGAGCGCATGGAGGATCTGGGCAGCGCCCACAACTTCCGGCAGGTGGCCCGGCGGCACCGCTGCTCTTTGGAAGAAGCTCGCGCCATTGCCGCCGACGAGGTGTTCGACCGCACGGTGATCTTCGGCCTGGGTACCACGGGCATGCTCATGGGCGATGTGATTCATCAGGCCCACCCGGGGGCGAAGATTGTGTTCGTGGCCCGCAGCAGCGCGGATTCCCCCAAGGTGAAGTTCGCCCTGGAGCAGACCGGCGCGACCTATGTGCAGAGCAATTTTGCTACCAATGATGAGCTGGCCGCTGCTATCTGCGAGGCGCTGGGCGGGCGGGCCACCATGTTCATCGGCGTGAGCGGCGCGAACGTGGAGCATGAGATTGCCTTCAGGCACAAGGTGCTGGGCTGCAACGGCGTGTATAACAGCTTTTCCCTGGGGCCGAAGGTCACCTACGACACCATGCCCTTCGGCTTTGAGAACCATCTCATCTTCGGCTCCATCAACTTCCGGCAGGATCACATGGAAAAGGCTATCGACATGCTCTCCCGCAGCCGGTATGATGAAATTGTCGAACTGATTGACCGGGACGAGTTTGCCGCCGACCCCATGGGTGCTTATGAAAATAAAATCTATTCGAAGGCTGCGCCCATGAAGACCGCGGTCATCTGGAACCGCGACCTCATCGACACTACCCGATAAAACGATGGAGGAATTGTTATGAAAGCCATTGCCATTCAGAAGCCCTATGAAATCGGTCTGACCGACCTGCCCATGCCCACCCCCGGCGAGGGCGAGGCCCTGCTGAAGGTGCTGTACTGCGGCATCTGCGGCGCGGACGTGGCCAGCTTCACGGGCAACCAGCCCTTCACCACCTATCCGCGCATCCCCGGGCATGAGTTCTCCGCGCAGATTGTGTCCATTCCCGAGAACGACCGGGGCCTGAAAGCGGGCGACGTGGTCACCTGCAACCCCTACTTCAACTGCGGCGGCTGCTACGCCTGCCGGAAGGGTCTGGTCAACGCCTGCGTGGATAACCAGACCATGGGCGTGCAGCGGGACGGCGCGTTCTGCGAATATATCGCCATGCCCGTGAGCCGCATCATCCCCGGCAAGGGGCTTACGGCCCGGCAGCTGGCACTGATTGAGCCCTTCTCCATCAGCCAGCACGCCCTCAGCCGCTGCAACGTGAAGCCCGGCGACAGGCTGTTCATCACCGGCGCGGGACCCATCGGCCTGTTCGCGCTGCTGGCGGCGAAAGCCAAGGGCGCGGAGGTCACCGTGAGCGATGTGCTGGACGGCCGTCTGGAAAAGGCAAAGGCCTTTGGCGCGGCCCATGTGGTGAACTCCACCGCGCCTGACTTTGCCGAGCAGCTGAAAGCCATCACCGGCGGCAACGGCTTCGACGTGTGCGTAGAGGCCAGCGGCGTGTCGAAGGCGTTCCTGACCTGCATCGAGCAGGCCTGCCAGGGCGCGAACCTGATCCTCATCGGCAACGGCAAGACGGAAACCACGTTCCTGCACTCCATCCTGCTCAAGAAGGAGCTGAATGTATTCGGCAGCCGCAACGCCTACACGAAGGACTTTGAGGCGCTGATTGATCTGGTGGCTTCCGGCAAGGTGGACGTGGAGCAGATGGTCAGCGCCTGCTATGAGGCGGCGGACGCGCCCAAGGCCTTCGACGCGCTGGTACACAACGACGGCAGCCTGGAGAAGGTGCTGCTGCGCTTTGCTGACCCGGACTGACGGAGGGCAAAACCATGATTGACGCCCATGTGCATTTGTGGCTGAGTCAGCGGGGCGAGGTGAACGGTCTGCCCGTGTACGACCTGGGGGAGGGCCGCAGCCAGTTTGGCGGCGAGGTGCGGCAGATGCTGCCGCCCTACATGACCGACGGCTTGAACAGCGCCGAGCGGCTGCTGGCGAACATGAACTTTTCCCAGATTGGCGGGGCGGTGGTGACCCAGGAGTACATCGACGGCCCGCAGGATGAATATCTTCGTGCGGTGCGCAGGGCCTGGCCCGACCGCTTCCGGGTCTGCGCGCTGTACACGGAAAACGGCCTGCCCTGCACGGCGGGGATGGACGGCATCAAGCTGAGCGGCGGCCGCATGAAGGATCAGGATTTGACCCACCACGAGGAAGTGTTCCGTCTGGCGGCGGAGCAGGACATGTTCATCGCCATCGACATGGCGGACGGCGACGCGCAGACCGGCTCCCTGCGGGAGATGGCCCGGCAGTACCCGCAGCTGCGAATGGCCATCGGACACTTTGGCATGGTGACGGTGCCCGGTTGGCAGGAGCAGATTCGCCTGGCCCGGCTGCCCAATGTGTATGTGGAGTCGGGGGGCATCACCTGGCTGTACAATAGCGAGTATTACCCCTATCCCTCGGCGGTGCGGGCGATCCTGGAGGCCCGGGACATCTGCGGCATGGACAAGCTGATGTGGGGCTCGGACTACCCCCGCACCATGACGGCCATTACCTACCGCATGAGCTGGGACTTCGTGGCGAAATCCCCCCTGATGACAGATGCGGAAAAGCACCTGTTCCTCCACGAAAACGCCCACGGCTTCTACCGCTTCGGAGAGTTCCCCGAGCTGCCTTTCATTCACCACATGGCGGAATAATGCGGCTTGGGGGGGGGGGGGGGGGGGGGGGGGGGGGGGGGGGGGGGGGGGGGGGGGG
>CAMDVP010000008.1 GCA_945877525.1 uncultured Clostridia bacterium
GTGTCGAGAGGGCCGAAGGCCCTTCGCGGGAGTCCAGAGGGCAGCGCCCTCTGGCGGGTTGTCAGGGCAGCGCCCTGACCGGGGTTCAGGGGAAGCGCCCCTTTGGCCGTGCCCTGTTTACAGTGCCCTCAGGCGGAATGTCAGGTGATAGGGCTTGTCAGAGGGGTAGGTGTACTGCGGGAGAACAGGCGCGCCCCAGCTGTCATCGCCGCCTACGCCTTTGCGGAACAGCGCCACATCCAGCACTGTGCGGCAGGAGCCCTGCAGCTCCTCGGGGTGATATGCGGCCATCAGTTCCTCGGGCAGGTAGGGCTGCACGCTGATCTCCAGCCCGTCGCCGGTGATTTCCACGCCGTGGCCCGCATCATCAGTCACCGTCATGCAGCGCACGCCCATGCGGTTGCCGCTTTCCTGAGGCTTGGCGTAGTGCGTCCAGCCGTCCGCCACATCATAGTCATACCAGCCCAGCAATCCGCCCTGGCAGCGGTCGGCATAGCAGTCGTCCGGGCCCATGCCGTAGTAGCGCACATGGCTCAGCCGGGGATCCAGCTGGAAGGACAGCCCCAGCGCGGGCAGGTCGGGCTGGCCGGCTACGCCGGGCCAGTCCAGGGTGATCTCCAGCGTATCGGCATTGCACACCCGGTAGGTCACGGGAATGTCCAGCCCGGGCACCGTCGGCGGCTGGAAGTGATAGGTCACCTTCAGGCCGCTTTCATCCGCCACGGGGGTTTCCCGCTCCTGCATGCTGTAACGGCTGACCGCGTGCCAGATGCCCTGGCGCACCGCGTCCTTATTGCCCCGGTCATTGTCGGTACAGGCGCGGAACAGGGACAGCTGCGGCGCGCGCAGCAGGCATTCCCTGCCGGAGAGATCCTTGAAGGAAATCATGCCGCCGGTGGCCTGATCCAGCAGAAGGGACAGCTTCTCTCCGTGAGCGCCGGTGTTGTTGTCGCCCAGGACAAAGCGGGGCAAGGGCGAAACAGGCAGCACTTCCGGGGCAGCCTCGCGCAGCACGGTCTGGCCGTGAGCGATGGCAAAGCCGTCGGGCAGCAGGGCGTCGCCATGGGTCAGCAGCTCACAGGTGGCAACCAGCAGCCCTTCGGCGGGAATTTCGCCATAGGGCAGGGCCACATGCAGGCTTTCTCCCGCGGGGATGGTTTCCAGGCGCAGCGCTCCCGCCCGCAGGGTCTTCATGCCGCAGGCGATGCGCCACTTCAGCGTATAGCCCGCAAGGGGCGCGAACAGGCGGCGGTTAAAGACCGTCACGCCGGTTTCATCCGGCACCAGGCGCACATCCTGGAAGCAGTAGCGCACCTCCTGCACCTTGGGGGTGAAGGTGCGGTCGCCCAGAATGATGCCGTTGGTATTGAAGTGCCAGTCGGTGGGCTTGTCGCCCCAGTCGCCGCCGTAGCTCAGGCGGGTGTGGCCGTTGGGCGCTACGGTGCGCAGGCCCTGATCCACATAGTCCCAGATGAACCCGCCCTGATACATGGGATACTTGTCCTCCAGCTCGGTATACAGGTGCATGCCGCCGCAGGAGTTGCCCATGGCATGGGTGTACTCGCAGTTGATAAAGGGCTTGTCGGGGTTGCTCTGCAGGTACTTTTCGATGCTGGCCACCTTTTCGTACATCCGGCTGTACACATCGGTGGTTCCGCTCCATTCGGGGGTGTGGCACACGCCTTCGTAGTGCACCAGGCGGCTTTTGTCGCGCTGGCGGAAGAACTGGCTCAGGTCGTACAGGTTCTGCCCGCCCCAGCTTTCGTTGCCGCAGCTCCACAACAGTACGCAGGGATGGTTCTTGTCCCGCTCCAGCATGGAGCGCCCGCGGTCAATGGTGGCCTCCCGCCATTCGGGGCGGCTGCCGGGCACATGCCAGTCGTGCATGGGGGCCCAGGAACCGTGGCTTTCAATGTTGGTTTCGTCGATGACATACAGGCCGTAGCGGTCGCACAGGCGGTAGAACTCGCTGGTGTTGGGGTAGTGGCAGGTGCGCACGGCGTTGACGTTCATGCCCTTCATATCGCGGATGTCCCGCAGGAGGGTTTCGCCCGTCATCACGCGGCCCAGGTCGCAGTCGAACTCATGGCGGTTTACGCCGTGGAACACAATCCGCTTGCCGTTGAGGCACATGATGCGGTCGATCATCTCAAACTGGCGGAAGCCCACCTGGGTACGGCTGACCTCCACGGTCTGACCGGCTTCGTCAGTGAGGGTTACGGTGAGGGTGTACAGCGCGGGCTCCTCTGCCGACCACAGGCGCACGCCGGGAGCCTCGCAGCGGAAGGCAATCTGCGCCGCGGCAGGCTGCTTCTGCCGGAGAATTTCCGCGCCGGCGTCGTCCGTCAGCAGGATCTCCGCCTCACCCTGGGGCCGGTCGATGGACAGCTCCGCCTCCAGGAAGGCGCGGGTGTAGCCGTCCTCCAGAGGGGTGTGAACAAACAGATCGTTCAGGTGGATGGCGGGCTCGAAGGTCAGCGTCACGCTGCGGTGGATGCCGCTGAAGCGCCAGAAGTCCTGATCCTCCAGCCAGCTGCCGGTGCAGCGCTTGAACACCCGGGCCGCCAGGCGGTTCTCTCCGGCATGAAGGAAGGGGGTTACGTCGAAGCGGTGGGGGGTGAAGCTGTCCTCGGCATAGCCCACGAAGCTGCCGTTCATGTATACGGCCACGGCGGCTTCCACCGCGCCGAAGGTCAGCACCACCCGGCCGCAGGCAAGGTCTTCAGCGCTGACCTCAAAGGTGCGCACGGCGGTTACGGTGGGATTATAGGCGTCGGACACCTGTGGCTGCACCAGGGGCTCCAGGCCGTCCCAGGGGTACTGGGTATTCACATAGTGGGGGGGATCCCACTCCAGGTTTTGCAGCTGGAATTCTCCGGGCACGGTGATGGGGCGCAGCGTGCCGTCCAGGCTGTCGCCGGTCAGCAGCGCGTCGGGGGCGTCCTTGGGGCGCAGGGCGAAGTGGGCTTTCCACACGCCGTCCAGGCTCATCACCAGGGAGGAAGCCTCCGCGTCGGCCTCCTGCACGGAGCGGTAGATTGCATGGTCGGACACGGCGGGCAGGCGATTGACGGCAAAGACCGTCGGGTCGGATAACCAGTCGGTGATAAACGTCATGGAATGCGGCTCCTCTCTCAGCAGATTTTCTTCTGCCATGATGGTGCTTTCATTATACGACGGGATGGAAGGGTTGTCCAGTATGCAGCGGGGCGCGATTGTAAAATGCAGATGGGCTCGGAAAAGCACTGGCCTCAGCAGAAAATGAAGCAGGAGGCTGCCCGATGTCGGCTTTCTTTTCCAGCACGGCCCGGAAACCTTGACAAGCCATGGCTTTGCGATATAAAATAAGCAGTTGTCTGATGAAATTATGCAGGAGGGATCCCATGCTGCCCACAACCGATTCGCAGGCCTTCCGCGACCTGCTGCACCAGCAGGTGGAGAAGCGGCGAACCTTCGCCATCATCTCCCACCCCGACGCGGGCAAAACCACCCTCACCGAAAAGCTCCTGCTTTATGGCGGCGCCATTCGCTCCGCCGGAAGCGTCAAGGCTCGCAAGACCGACAAGCATGCCACCTCCGACTGGATGGACATCGAAAAGCAGCGCGGCATTTCCGTCACTTCCTCCGCCATGCAGTTCGAGTTTGACGGCTATCACATTAACATCCTGGACACTCCCGGTCACCAGGATTTCTCCGAGGACACCTACCGCGTGCTGGTTGCCGCCGACGCGGCCGTGATGCTCATCGACGCGGCCAAGGGCGTGGAGGCCCAGACCATCAAGCTGTTTAAGGTTTGCCGCATGCGCAACATCCCCATCTTCACCTTTGTGAACAAGATGGACCGCGCCGCCAAGGATCCCTTCGCCCTGATGGAAGAGCTGGAGCAGGTGCTGGGCATCCGCTCCTGCCCCATCAACTGGCCCATCGGCGTGGACGGCGACTTCCAGGGCGTGTATCACCGGGATACCAGGATGGTGGAGCTCTACACCGGCGGCGATCACGGCAAAACCATGGTGGAAAAAACCGACCTGGCCATTGACGATCCCGCGCTGGAGAAGGTGCTGGAAAAGCACTACCGCGACCGGCTGCAGGAGGAAATCGAACTGCTGGACGAGGCGGGCGACGCCTTCGACCTGGAAAGCGTGCGCCGGGGCGAATTGACCCCCATGTTCTTCGGCTCGGCGGTGACGAACTTCGGCGTGGAGCCCTTCCTGGAGCGCTTCCTGCAATATACGCCCCCGCCCTTGCCCCGGCACTCCGACGCGGGGGAGATCGGCCCCGAGGAGCCCTACTTCTCCGGCTTTGTCTTCAAGATACAGGCCAACATGAACCCTGCCCACCGCGACCGCCTGGCCTTTATGCGGATTGTGTCCGGCGCCTTTGAAAAGGGCATGGAGGTCTGGCACTCCGGCACGGGCAAGCAGGTGGCCCTCAAGCAGCCCCAGCAGTTCATGGCCGACGAGCGCGAGGCCGTGGAGGAGGCCTGGGCAGGCGATATCATCGGCCTGTTCGACCCCGGCATCTATCAGCTGGGCGACACCCTCTCCTCCGGCCCGAAGATACATTATGAGAACATCCCCGTGTTTGCACCTGAGTTCTTCAACCGCGTGCGGCCTGTGGACTCCATGAAGCGCAAGCAGTTCCAGAAGGGCATCAGCCAGCTGGCCGAGGAGGGCGCCATCCAGACCTTCCTGCGCACCGAAACCGGCCGGGAGGAATTCATGGTGGGCGTGGTCGGCGTTCTTCAGTTCGAGGTGCTGGAACACCGGCTGAAAACGGAGTATCAGGTGGATATTGTGATGGAGGGCATGCCCTTCCGCCATGTCCGTTGGGTGGTCAAGACCCCTAAGCCCGTGGCCGACCTGAAGCTCACCTCCACCTCCGGCCGCGCCCAGGATAGCCGCGGCCGTGATGTGCTCCTCTTTGAAAACGAGTGGAGCATCCGCCTCGCCTGCGAAAACAACGAGGGCCTTGTGCTGGCCGAAACGGCCAACAGGCTGTAACAGGAGGCGCCCAAGGGCGCTGCCCTTGGGGAACCCGCCAGGGGCTCTGCCCCTGGACCCCGGTCAGGGCTCTGCCCTGACAACCCGCGAAGGGCCTTCGGCCCTCTCGACACCCAAGCGGGTGTCTTGTAACGGGAAGGTTCTCTTGCGGGGGTCACGGCGCGCAACGGGCGCGCCGCGACGCGGGGCAGGCGGCTTTATTCGATTTGATCTCATGGCACTTTTCATAATAGGATGCAATAAAAGAGAAGCCTGGGAGGCTTTCCTTCCTCCCAGGCTTCTCTTGTGCTCAGGAAACGCTGCTCTCCGCTTCCGGCAGCGGGGGCTGCTCAGGCGCTTCCTCGGCGCCTTTATCCTCCGCACGGCGGCGGGATTTGCGCTTGATGCCCTTCACCAGGCGGGGCTTTCCGCCGTTCACCGCATTTTCATCAATCACGCAGCCGGTCACCTCCGGCAGGCCGGGCAGCTCAAACATGGTGTCCAGCATCACGTTCTCAATGATGGCGCGCAGTCCGCGGGCGCCGCAGCGGCGCTCAATGGCCTGATGGGCGATGGCCTTCACCGCCTCATCCTCAAAGGTCAGCTCAATGCCGTCCAGTTCCAGCAGCTTCTGATACTGCTTGCACAGGGCGTTCTTCGGCTCGGTGAGAATTTGCGTGAGCATATTCTCGTCCAGCTGATCCAGGGTAACCACGATCGGCAGGCGGCCCACAAACTCAGGGATCAGGCCAAACTTGGTCAGATCCTCAGGGCGGATGTCCTTCAGCGCTTTGGACACGTCCGGATCGCGCTTGCTCTGCAGTTCCGCGCCAAAGCCCAGCAGCTTCTTGCCCACGCGGCTCTCGATAATGGGCACAATACCGTCGAACGCGCCGCCGCAGATGAACAGGATGTTGGTGGTATCAATCTGCATCATCTCCTGATGGGGATGCTTGCGGCCGCCCTGGGGCGGCACCGAAGCCACCGTACCCTCCAGAATCTTCAGCAGCGCCTGCTGCACGCCCTCGCCGCTCACATCGCGGGTAATGGACGGGTTCTCGCTCTTGCGGGCAATCTTGTCAATCTCGTCAATATAGATGATGCCCCGCTGGGCCAGCTCAATGTCATAGTCGGCAGCCTGGATCAGCCGCAGCAGAATATTTTCCACATCCTCGCCAACATAGCCCGCTTCCGTAAGGCTGGTAGCGTCGGCAATGGCAAAGGGCACGTTCAGGATACGGGCCAGCGTCTGCGCCAGAAAGGTTTTGCCGCAGCCGGTGGGGCCCACCATGAGGATGTTGGACTTCTGCAGCTCCACATCGTCCTTGGAAGGCTTCTGGCTGATGCGCTTGTAGTGGTTGTACACCGCCACACACAGTGCGCGCTTGGCCTGTTCCTGGCCGATGACGTACTGATCCAGCACCTCCTTCATTTCCACGGGGGTAGGCAGCTTCTGCTGGCCCGCATCGTCGTGGAGCATGGGCAGGTCATCGGAAATAATCTCCTGGCACAAAAGAATGCACTCGTTGCAGATGAACACATTGGGACCGGCCACCAGCCGGCGCACCTTGTCCTGGGTTTTACCGCAGAAGCTGCAGCGGTGCAGCGCTCCCTGGGGAAACTCGTCTCTGGGCATATTTACCTCCGGTGGGCCCGGCGCGGCCAGGCCCGGATGATTGAGGGCAGCTCCGGCTTACTTCTTGTCCCGGGGCTGATAAATCTCGTCGATGATGTGATACTCAAGAGCCTCCTGGGCGTCCATGAAGTGGTCGCGCTCCACGTCGGCCTTCAGCTTCTCAATGGGTTGGCCGGTCATTTCGGCCATCATGCGGGTCATTTTCTCCTTGGTTTTCATCAGCCACTCAGCGCGGATGGCCACATCAGTCGCCTGGCCCTGGGCCCCGCCCAGGGGCTGGTGAATCATCACCTCGGCGTTGGGCAGTGCCAGGCGCTTGCCCTTCTCGCCCGCCATGAGCAGGAAGGCCGCCATGGAAGCCGCCATGCCTACGCATACCGTGCGAACCTGGGGCTTGATGTACTGCATGGTGTCGTAAATGGCCATGCCCGCGGTGATGGAACCGCCGGGGCTGTTGATGTACAGGCTGATGTCCGCGTCGGGATCCTCCATTTCCAGGAAGAGCAGCTGCGCCACCACCAGGTTGGCCATATTGTCCTCAATTTCGCCGGAGAGGAACACAATACGGTCCTTCAGCAGTCGGGAATAGATATCATAGGAGCGTTCGCCTCGATTGGTCTGCTCCACTACCATGGGTACAAGCGTCATGACCGTTTACCTCCTTGGAAGGGGTGCGGCGGCATACCTGCTATGCAGACCGTCCCCTTATTCTATGCGCGAAAACGCGCGGCTATGCGTGATAGATGGAAGCGCGGGAGGCGGCTGTCACGGTCAAACCGCTTTGAGGCCACCTCTCGCGCTTGCTTGCCTGAATCCTGTTTGCCGGAATGCGCCTGATTATTCGGCGTCCTCCGTCTTTTCTTCCTCGGGCTTCTTTTCGGTCACCTTGGCGTCGGCCTTCATGAGGTCAACCACCTTCTGGATGGCGGCGGAGTCGCTCAGGTAAGCGCGCTGCTCGTCGGTCAGGTTCTTCTCGAAGGTCTCAACCTCCTGACCCATGCGCTTGGCCTGCTCCTCAATCTGCTTCTTCACTTCTTCCTCGGTGGGCTCGATACCCTCGGCCTTGCGGATGGCCTCCAGGGTCAGCTCGATGCGCACGCGCTTCTCAGCCTCGCCGTGGTAGGAATGCTCCAGCTGCTCCCGGGTCTGGCCGGTGTACTTGAGGAAGTCCTCCATGCGCAGACCCTGATAGGCCATGCGCATTTCCATCTCGCGCATCATGTAATCCAGCTGCTCGTGGATCATGGCGTGGGGCACATCGATGGTGGCGTTATCGACGGCCTTCTCCACCAGGGCGTTTTCGATGGTGACCTCGTTGTTCTTCTCGGCGCGCTCGGTCAGTTCCTTCACGATGGAGTCCTTGTACTCCGCAAAGGTGTTGAAGTCGCTCACGTCGGCAGCGAAATCATCGTCCAGCTCGGGCAGCTCGGTGCGCTGAATGCTGTTGACCTTCACATGGAACACGGCAGCCTTGCCCGCCAGCTCCTCGGAGTGATACTGCTCGGGGAAGGTTACGTTCAGATCCTTCTCCTCGCCAATCTGCATACCCACCATCTGCTCCTCAAAGCCGGGAATGAACTGGTGAGAGCCGATCTTGAGGGTCTGGCCCTGGGCGGTGCCGCCGGCAAAGGCCACGCCGTCCACGCTGCCGGCATAGTCAAGGTTCACGGTATCGCCGTCCTCCACGGGACGATCCTCCACATCGATGGTGCGGGCGCCCTTCTGGCGGTCCTGCTCAATGCGGGCGTTCACATCGTCCTCGGACACGGTCTGCTTGGCAACCTCGACCTCCAGGCCCTTGTACTGGCCCAGCTCCACGTCGGGGCGGACAAACACCTCGCAGGTAAACTTCAGGTCCTGGCCCGCGCCGATCTGATCCACGCTGGTCATTTCGGGGCGGTCGACGGGCTTCAGGTCGTTTTCCTTCACCGCAGCCTCGTAGGCGTCGGGGAAAAGCAACTCCATGGCGTCGTCGTAGAACACGCCCTCGCCGTACATCCGCTCGATCAGGGCGCGGGGTGCCTTGCCCTTGCGGAAGCCGGGCACATTGATGCGGCTGCGGTTCTTCAGATAAGCCTTCTGCATGGCCTCGTCAAACTGCTCTGCGGGGATGACGAAGGACAGCTTGGCCTTGTTGCTGGAAATCTTCTCATAGGTATGGCTCATGTTGGATTGTTCCCTCCTGCGCGATCATGGGCGCAAAGCCCTGCCTGCGCCTTCCTTGCAAAGCGCATCGCCTTAGTTTAGCACACTTTGCTCCAGGATGCAAGATATCCGGGGCCTTCCGCGGGCGAAAATGCCGATTTTTCTTTTCGCAGCTCCTTACCAGGGGTCGTCCACACCCGCCACCAGGGCGGAGGTGCCGATTCCCAGGATTTCCCCGTCCTTGCGGGAGCTGACGTTGCCGCTGCTCTTGCTGATTTTGCACAGCTGCCGGCCCATGAACACCATGCACGCCGTTTGACCGCCGTCCAGGTTGAAGGCCAGGGTGCAGCCCCTCTCCAGCATCTTCTCCGCCAGGAAGGAAATACCGGCGCCCTTGCTGCGAGTTAGACGGCCTTCCAGCATCATGGCAAAATAGTGTCCCTTCTCCACCATGCCGATGGCCGTGCGCTGGGCGCTGCTGGTGCCGTATTTCTTCAGCGCCGCCTCGTTCAGCACGCCGTCGCGAATCAGCACCGGGCCGAAGGCCAGGGTACTCTGCACGCCCATTTCAAGGTATTCATCCGCCGTTTTTTCGTCGGAATCGTAGACCTCCATGTTTCCATCAGGATAGAGCGCCAGCACATCAAGGTTGGGAAACTTCGACGCGCCCTTTCTCCAGGTGCGGTCGGAGTAGACCTTTCCGTCTCGGATTACAATGCCCATGCGGGTTTTCTGATTGTAGCGCAGCTGAGCATAGTCCGTGTTGATGGCAAACACCGTGCTGTTTTGCCGGGCAATCTTGTAGGGCCAGTTCAGGCTGGTCATGCGCTTGTCGGGGTTATTGGGAATCAGGGCGAAGCCCTCTCCCTCAGCGGCCCAGATCTCCGCCTCGTACCACAGCTGCGCTGGGGATTCCTGGGTGTAGCGGAGGATTTCCACCCGCAGGGACGGGCTGGCGTAGCGCCACACGCCCTCCTCCGGATTTTCGTAGAGAAACTCTCCCTCGTCCAGGAAGCCCTGACCGTTCAGCTCGGGAAACTCCCCTTCTCCCAGGGCCGTGCCGCACAGAAGCAGCATGGCCAGCAGCAGCGCTGCGATTCTCTTGCCCATGACCCGCCTCCCGATTATTTCTCCCACTCCGGCACCAGGGACGACTGCCCGATGCCGAAAATCTCCGGCGTGCGCCGGGCATTGCCGGTGTTGGAGCCGCCCACCGTGCAAATTTGCTCACCCATGAACAGAATTGTGGCGGTTTCGCCCCCATCCAGGTTGAAGGCCAGGCTGCAGCCGCGATCCATCATCTTTTCGGCCAGGAAGGCAATGGTGCCGCCCTTGCTGCCGCTATGGCGGCCCTCCAGCATCATGGCGAAATAGTGTCCCTTCTCCACCATGCCGATGGCCGTGCGGGGCGCGCGGGTGCTGTTGCCGTATTTGGCCAGACCATCCTCGTTCAACTGCCCGTCGCGGATCAGCCACGGGCCGAAGGCCAGAGTGCTTTGCACGCCCATCTCCAGGTATTCCTCGGCGGTCTTTTCATTGGAGTAGTACACTTCCATGTTTCCGTCAGGATACAGCGCCAGCACATCCAGGTTGGGGAACTGCTTGACGCCCTGCTTCAGGGTTTTCCTGGAGAACACCTTGCCGTCCCGGATGAGGATACCGGTGGTTTTCTTGGCGTTATAGCGCATCTGGGCAAAGTCGGTGTTCAGGGCCAGGACAGTCTGATTCTTCCTGGCGATGATATACGGCCAGGTCTGGGAGGTCATGTGCTTGCCTTCCGTGTTGGAGAACAGCCGCCAGGCGTTATCCTCGGTGGCCCACACCTCCGCCTCGTACCAGATGGCCCGCTTATCCTTGGGCTCGGCAATCTGATAGCGGTAAATCTCAATCCGCAGGGTTTGGCTGGCATAGCGCCACACGCCCTCCTCGGGGTTCTGGTACACATATTCGCCCTCATCCAGAAAGCCCTGCGCGTTTAATTCCGGAAAGGCGCCCTCCTCGCCGCTGGCGCGTAGCACCTCCGGCTCCTCCGCCAGGGCCGCGCCAAACAGGGTCAGCACCGCCAGCAAAAGCGCCGCTATCTTACGCATTGCCGCCATCTCCTTCCGTTGCGTCATCCATGCCCATCATCCGGTGCAGCAGCTCCTGATAAGCCTGCTCCACGTTGCCCAGGTCCCGCCGGAAGCGATCAATGTCCAGCGGCTCGTGGGTGCGCACATCCCAGAACCTCGCAGTGTCCGGGGAGATTTCATCCGCTACCAGAATCCGCCCCTCAAACCGGCCAAATTCCAACTTGAAGTCAATGACCTCCACGCCGATTTCCTTCATATAGGCGGTGATGATGTCGTTCACCCGCAGGGCTGTCCGGCAGATTTCATCCATTTCCGCCTTGGTGGCCAGCTTCATGGCCAGGATGTGGCTGATGTTCACCATCGGATTTTCCAGGTAATCGTCCTTCAGGAACAGTTCCAGCACCGGCGGCTCCAGCACGGTGCCTGTAGACAGGCCGATCCGCCGGGAAAGGCTGCCCGCCGCGCGGTTGCGCACCTTGACCTCCACGGGAATCATCTCTGCCCGCCACACCAGGCTTTGCCTGCTGTCAATCTGCTCCAGGTAGTGATTTTCGATGCCGTTTTTCTTCAGCAGCTGAAAAAACTGGCGGCTGACGGCATTGTTGACCTCTCCCTTGCCCAGGATGCGCCCCCGCTTAAGTCCGTGAAAGGCCATGGCCTCATCCTTGAAATAGACCACCGCCTTGCGCGGATCATCCGTGGCGTAGATGCGCTTGCCCTTGCCCTCTGCCAGCAGCTGTCCCACTTCTACCATGCCGCTACGCTCCCCCATTCAACAAATCGTCATGATTATAGCAGATTCCG
The DNA here is from genome assembly GCA_945877525.1 of uncultured Clostridia bacterium. Lineage (GTDB taxonomy): Bacteria > Bacillota > Clostridia > Christensenellales > Aristaeellaceae > UBA11524. The sequence goes on from CAMDVP010000008.1 coordinate 11,640, forward strand.
GCCCGGCCCTCAAGTCGAAGGAGCAATTTCCGTCGGATTTTGTGACATTGTAACGAAGGTATCATCCTTTGCATAGATCACCGTAACGGCGCCTGCCGTGAAGGAAAGCTCCGCCGCGGACGATGTGATTTCATTGCTTGTGCCAAGGGGATAGCGGCTGGTCAGAGCCGCGTTTTCCAGCTCCCACTCCGCTCCCCGCAGGCACACGCCCTCCGCCTTCTCCGTGAAGGCCAGCAGGGACAGCTTGCAGCCGGGCCGATACGGCAGGGTATAATGCCCGGGACAAAGCACGGTCACACGGTTGCGGCCGTCGGTCATCCAGGCTTCCTCCCCCCGCAGGGCGCAGTCGTACAGGCATTGCAGGTTGGCAATGGTATGATCCAGCCGCCCGCCCAGGCATCCCGCCATGCGAAAGCTGCGGTATCCGCGCCGCCTTCCCTCCTTCAGGCAAACCACCATATCGGTGTCATCCTTGTAGGCCGGCAGGCGCAGCGCTGCGCCCTCCTGCACATGGGCAAAGGGCATGGAATCGAAATCCCCCACCGTCAGGTCAGGCTTCATCCCGCAGCGCACCGCCGCGTCATAGCCCCCATCGGCACAGATGAGAAAGTCATCCTCCCCCCTGCGCAGCCACTCTGCGTCCTCCCCGGCATACAGGGGCGCAATGATGATACACCTGCTCATGCTCTTCCTCCATCAAACGGATTATCATGACGAAAAGGAGGCAAGCATGCCGCTTGCCTCCTGCATGTTTCCTGGCTTAGGCCTCGGGAGCTTCCTCTGTGGGGACTTCCTCCGCAGCAGCTTCCTCCACGGGGGTTTCGTCGGTCGCCACCAACTCGAACTCCGTCTCGGCGGGAATCTCGTCGAAGGCTTCCTCCTCCAGCACCTGACGGATGCTCAGGGAGATGCGCTTCTTTTCGGGATCCACAGACAGCACCTTCACGCGAACCACCTGGCCCACCTGCACGGCGTCCTCCACCTTGGCCACGCGGTTGAGCGCGCACTGGGAAATGTGCACCAGGCCGTCCAGGCCGGGCTCCAGCTCCACAAAAGCGCCAAAGTCGGTGATGCGGACAACCTTGCCTTCCACAATGGAGCCCTCGGGATACTTCTCCTGGGCATTGTCCCAGGGCCGGGGCTGCAGCTGCTTGTAGCCCAGCTGGATGCGCTCACGCTCGCGGTCGAGGCTGAGCACCTTCACGTCGATCTCCTGGTTGGGCTTGACCACCTCGGAGGGGTGCTTGATGCGGCCCCAGCTCAGATCGGTGATGTGGATCAGGCCGTCCACGCCGCCCACGTCCACAAAGGCACCGAAGTCAGTCAGGCGGCGGACGATGCCGTGGATGACCACGCCCTCCTCCAGCTTCTCCCAGGCTTCCTTCTTCTTGGCAGCGGATTCCTCCGCCATCACGGCCTTGCGGCTGGCGACGATGCGCTTCTTCTGCTTGTCAACCTCGATGATCTTCAGCTTCATTTCCTTGCCGACAAAGTCAGCAATCTTTTCCACATAGCGCTGGGACAGCTGGGAGGCGGGCACGAAGGCGCGAACGCCCTCAACATCGGCAATCAGGCCGCCCTTGACGGCCTCCTTGCCGGTGCCGTCCACATATTCGCCCGCTTCATACTTTGCCATCAGGGCTTCCCAGGCCTTGCGGTTGACAATGTTGCGCTGGCTGAGCAGCACATTGCCCTCGCCGTCGTTTACCTTAACGACCTCCACCTCGATCTCGTCGCCCAGCTGCACGTCGGGCTGGGTGAGCTCGGAGCGCTTGATCAGGCCGTCGGCCTTATAGCCGATGTTGACGCACACCTCGTCGTCGGTCACCTGAACGACGGTGCCGGTCACGGTCTGACCGGGGCGAATCTTCACCAGGGTTGCTTCGACTTCGGCCATGAAGTCCTTGTTTTCAATGTCAGTCATGCGGGTTACTACCTCCTTAAGTGAGCCGCCGGGCGTGGATGCGCCAGCGGTGATTCCAATATGATCGGAATTCGTATTTGCAAAGGCAGGCGGGATTTCCGCCGCGCACTCTACCAGGATGGTTCGCGGGCACAGCGCAAGGCAGGCCGCGTACAGTTTCTGCGTGTTGGCGCTGGATCTGCCGCCCACCACGATCATGGCGTCAGACCGTGCGGCAAGCTCCCGCGCCTCTCGCTGACGGGTTTCCGTGGCGGAGCAGATGGTGCAGTGCTCCATCAGATTCGGCACTCTGCCGCGCAGCGCAGCGGTTACCTGTTCCCACCGATCAGGGGGAAAGGTGGTCTGCGCCACGGCCAGCGCCCTGGGCATTTCCGGCAGCGCCCGTGCCTCGTCCTCCGTCGCCACCACATAGACCGGGCCCTTTGCCCAGCCAGCTGTGCCCCGCACCTCGGGATGCTCCTTCTCCCCTACCAGAATCACCGGACAGTCGGGCCCGGTTTCCTCGGATACAATGCGGTGCAGCTTGTCCACGAAGGGGCATGTCAGGTCGAGTACGGCGCACCCGGCGGCATGCAGGTTGTCGAGGGTTTGAGGATCCACGCCATGGCTGCGGATCAGCACCCGCCGGCCCCTGGCCTCCTCCGGCGACGTAACCGGCGGAACGCCCCTGGCGCGGAGCATCTCTACCACCTGGGGGTTATGGATAATTTCTCCCAGGGTGCAGGACGGAACGCCCTCCTCGGCCACCCGGCAGGCAGTCTCCACGGCCCGGCGCACCCCCATGCAGAAGCCCGCGTGTGCAGCCACTTCAACAGGCATGGCGCGCCTCCCTCCAAATGCTCCGATTTTTTATTTCTTCTACGCAAGTTCCGCGATTCCTGCAAGGTTTGAAAAAAAGTCACAAAACTTTTTATGATTCGGCGAATTTTGTTCCAGCCTTCTCCAGCATCGCCGCATACCAGGCGGTAATGCGTTCCATCAGCGCCTGACAGGTCTGGGTGTTGATGCCCTGCTCCCGCAGGTCGGCCGTAGGGATTTCCTCGCCCACATAGCAGTCCACCACGTGGAACCAGCGCAGCTTTGGCACGAGCACCGGGATCACCGGCGCCCCAGAGCGCAGGGCAATCATGGCCACGCCGGTTTCCATTTCCTGCATCACGCCCTCATGGTGCCGTGTTCCCTCCGGAAAAATGCCCAGGATTTCCCCTCCGCGAAGGGCCTTCATGCAGGCGCGCATGGCCTCCATGTCGGTATTGTGCCTGTCCACCAGGATCACGCCTGCTTCCTTCAGGATGCCCCGGATCAGCCCGTTGGCCGCCAGCTCCTTCTTGCCCATGAAGGTCACCTGACGCTTTTTGATGGGAAAGCCCATCACCACCGGGTCCAGCCAGGACTGATGGTTGCCAATGACAATCATGGGCATTTTCCCGGCCAAGCGCTCCGCATGGTGATAGCGCACAGGCAGCACCGTGTTCAGCGCCACCGTGGCAAGAACTCTCGCCACCTCATACCAGAAGGAGCGCCGCCGTCCCGGCTTTTTTTCCTCAGACATGGGCTTTTTCCTCCACAATGGCCAGGATAGCCTCCACCACCTGGTCGAAATTCATCGCCGTGGTATCCACCACCACCGCGTCCTGCGCGGCGCGAAGAGGATCCACCTCGCGGTGCATGTCCTGCTCGTCCCGCTGCCTCAGTTCCCGCAGCACCTGCTCGTAGGTGTCCTGCGCGCCCTTCTGCTGAAGCTCCAGATAGCGCCTCCGCGCCCGCTCCTCCGGTGTGGCAGTGAGAAAAATCTTCACCGTGGCCTCCGGCAACACCCGGGTGCCGATGTCGCGCCCGTCCAGCAGCATGGGGGTCTCCGAAGCCAGCTGACGCTGCAGGGCCACCATGGCCTGCCGAACCCCGGCATACTTCGCCACGGTCGAGGCCGCCATGCTTACCTCGGGGGTGCGGATCAGCCCGGTCACATCCTCTCCGTCCACGCAGGTGCGCTGGCCGCCGTTTTCATAGCCGACGGTCATGCGCAGCGCATGGCACAGAGCCGTCACGGCCTGTTCATCGTTCACATCAACGCCCCGGCGCAGGGCCGTGCATCCCACCGCGCGGTACATGGCGCCGGTATCCAGGTGCAATATGCCAAGGCGGCGGGCCACCTCGTCGGCAATGCTGGACTTTCCCGCGCCCACAGGCCCGTCTATGGCAAGGTTCAAAGGCATTTGCGGAATCTCCCTTCCTGTCTTGCGGATCAGATGGAGCGGTGCCCCATGCCGATGCACACCTCGTTAAGGTGCACAAGGCCTATGGCAAAAAACACCGCCACCGCCACATGCTCGCCGCAGCGGGCCACGCCGATCTTTCCGCCCACGTTCAGCCCCAGGGCCTTGGTGGTCACCTGGCTGAGGGCTTCCCTCGCCGCGCCGGCCACGCCGCCCTCCTCATGAGGGCTGTCGGCAATCACGTTCTCCCGCTTCGCAGCCACCACTGCGCGCTCCACAATCTTCATTACAGAGGGAACGAACTCGCCCCCATAATCCACCGCCGCTCCGGCTACGCCGCTCTCCAGCAGTTCGCCCTTCAGCGCGGCTTCCTCCTCACGGCTGGCGGTCATGGCCAGCATGATGGCTGCCCGCGCCACGTCGCGGCTGTCTCCCACGGTTTTCATGCATCCAGCCTCCTTCCGGCCGTTTGCACTATTATACATGACTTTCCTCTCTCCCGCAAGAGGAACGTGCCGCTGCGGCCGACTTTTCCCTTTCGGGCATGCGGCGGGTGTGAAGCGCATACATTCCCACCATGCGGGAGGTGAAGGACATGCGGCGGTGGCTGATTCCGGCAGTGGCGCTGCTTGCGGCATTCGCCGCCTGCTGTGCCCTGACGGCCTCCGGTGAGCAGGCGGCCCCTTACGTCATCCATGTCGATGTGGAGCAGAAAAGCCTTACCGTCTGGCAGGGGAGCGCGCAGGTTCGCCAGTACACCGTGGCCACCGGCGCGTGGAGCACCCCCACACCCCTTGGCGTATTCACCATCAACAGCCGCTTCAGCGGGCGGATGAGCGGCTTCGGCACCTGCTTTCTGGGGCTGAACGTACCCTGGGGCAGCTATGGCATCCATGGCACCAACAAGCCCGAAAGCATCGGCTCCAATGCCAGCCACGGGTGCATCCGCCTGCGGGTGAAGGATGCGGAGGAGCTCTACGCCCTGGTACCCAACGGCACCCGCGTGGTCATTGAGTGCGGCCCCTACGGGGAGCTGGGCACCAGCCTCCGGTCACTGAAAAACGGCGATCGAAACAGCATGGTGCGGGCCGTGCAGCGGAAGCTGCGGGCGCTTGGATACTACGCCGGATGGCCCGACGGGGTGTACGGCGAGGGTACCGCCCGGGCCGTGAGCGCCGCCCGGCGGGCGCTGTCCCTGCCCCCCGGCGAGGTGGACTGGTCCTTTTACCGCGCCATCGGGCTGACGCTGTTTGAATAGGAGGAAACGCCATGACATGGGAGGAAACCAAGGCATTTCTGTCCCCCTGCTTTCCGCAGGAGGTGCGGGACGAGATGGAGCTTCTGCTTCCCGGCGAATTGCGGGAGATCCGCGTTCGTGCCGGGCAGCCCACGGCGTTCATCACCGCCTCCCGCACGGCGCTTCTGTCCTGGCAGCCGGATCCTCGCCAGGTGGAGGCTCTTGCCGAAGCCTTGAGCGGTCATAGCCTGTACGCCCGCGCCGACGAAACCCGGCAGGGCTATATCACCCTGCGGGGCGGGCATCGCATGGGCCTGTGCGGCCATGTATCCGGCAGCGGAGCGCTGGCGGACATCGGTTCTCTCTGCATTCGGATCGCCGGTCAGTGGCCCGGCTGCGCGGACATGCTGCTGCCCCTGTGCCGGGAGAGCGGCGTGGCGCAGAGCCTGCTGCTCATCGGCCCGCCGGGTTCCGGCAAAACCACGCTCCTGCGGGATCTGGCCCGGCAGCTGTCCGCCGGAAACGGTGCGATGCAGACCGCCGTCATTGACGAGCGGGGTGAACTGGCCGCCTGTGTGCACGGCGTACCTCAGCTGGATATAGGCTGCACCGCTGACGTGCTGGACGGCCTTTCCAAGCCGGCGGCCGTGGCGTGGCTGATTCGGGCCATGGCCCCGCAGCTGCTGGTGACCGACGAGCTTTCCGGCCCGGAGGACGCATCCGCCGTGCTGGACGCCATGGCCTGCGGCGCGGCGGTGCTGACCAGCGTTCACGGCGTGGGGCTGCGGGAGGTGGCCGCCCGCCCGGCGCTGGCCGGACTGATGGCCCGACGGGTGTTCGCCCATTATGTGGTGCTTTCCGGCGAGGGAGGCGGGCGGGTCAGCGCGGTGCATGACCGCAGCGGCAGCCCGGTCAAGCTGTGATCCGTCCGGTGCTGGCCGTATTCGCGGGGCTTTTGTGCGGCCTGATCGGCCAACGTCAGGCCCGCCGTCTCCGGGAGGAAGGCGCGAGCCTGCGCAGGTGGGCGCAGCTTCTGCGCTGCCTGGCGCTGCTATTGCGGGAGGGGACGCTTTCCCTGCCCGAGGCGCTGCGGCAAGCCGCCGGTGAGGACAGCGCGCCGGACCTTATGCTGCGCCGCCTGGGGGACGAGATGGAGCATCATCCCCTCTCGCCCCTGCCGGAGCTTTTCGCCCGCTGCGCCCCCGCTGGCCCGGAGGCGCCCGTGCTGTCACGGCTGATGGCGCAGCTGTGTCGCGGAAGCCTGGAAAGCCGATGTCAGGCGACGGAGCAGGCAGCGGAGGAAATCGGCCTGCTGGCCCGCTCCGCCTCGGAGCGCGCCGCACAGGACGCAAAGCTGCATGCCTCCCTGGGCTGGACCTGCGGGGCATGCCTGACCATCCTGCTGCTGTAGAGAAGGAAGGGATTGCCCATGCAGGTGGAGCTTTTGTTTCAGATTGCCGGGGTGGGGCTGCTCACGACGGTGGTGGCGTCCATTCTCCAGCGCTCCGGGAGGGACGAGCTGGCCACGCTTTCCACCGTGGCCGGTCTGGCGATTGTGCTACTCATGGTTGTCAATCTTGTCAGCGAACTGTTTTCCAGCGTGCGCAGCATCTTTCAGCTGTATTGACGGAGGGCCGTAGCATGGACGTGATGCGGGTGGCAGGGCTTTCGATGGCCTCGGCGGTGGTGGCGCTGGTGCTGCGCCGCCTGCGGCCGGAGATGGGGCTGGCCGCGGCGCTGGCATCCGGCGTGCTGGTGCTGGGCATGGCCCTGCCGATGCTCGGCCAGCTGATCGAAGGAGTGCGTTCCCTGGCCCGGGCAGGCGGCGTGAAGGACGGTTACATGCTGCTTCTCTTCAAGGTGGCGGGGATCAGCCTGCTGATGGACTTTGCCGCCCAAACCTGCCGCGACGCAGGCGAGGAGGGCCTGGCCATGAAGGCCGAGCTGGCCGGCCGCGTGGTACTGCTCACCCTGGCCCTGCCCCCGCTTCGGTCGCTGCTTGGGCTGATCCTTTCCATCACCCCATGAGGGCGCTGCTGCTGGCCCTGCTCCTGCTGCTGCCCCTCCCCGCCCGGGCCGAGCCCCTCTCCGCCGCCATCGATCAGGTGCTTCACGGGCTGGACACCGCCGCTCTGGAGGAAGCGCTCTCCCCCGACGATCCGCTTGCAGCCACTGGCGGGCTGCGGGCCACACTGTCCGCCCTGGCCAAGGGGGAAATCACCCTGTCCTTTGATGAAGCCATGGAGCTGCTTGCCGCGCGCTTTGCCTCGGCAGCCCAGGGCAGCGTGTGGCGGCTGACCCGCCTGGCGGCCCCTGCGCTTGTGTGGAGCATCCTCCGCCGTCTGGCAGGCAAGGACAACAGCGCCGGCAAAACGGTGTGCTACCTGATGGTCTGCGTCTGCCTGGCCCGGGATCTGACCGACCACCTGGCGCTGTGCACCGCGTCCATGGAGAAAATCAGCAGCGGCATGCAGGGGCTGTTTCCCCTGCTGCTCACCCTGATGGCAGCGGTGGGAGGCTCCGCGGGGGCCACGCTGATGCAGCCTGCGGTGGTCGCCGCTGCGGGGAGCATGACGGGGCTGATTCGCCATGTAACCCTTCCCCTGGCCACGGTGGCGGGGGTGCTGACCATGCTGTGCCACCTGGGGGACGGGCTGCGGCTCGACCGTCTTGCCGCCCTGGCCCACCGCGCCGCAACCTGGACCCTGGGGCTGTGCTTCACGGTGTTCATCGCGGTGCTGATGACAAGAGGCGTCACCGCCGCTGCGGTGGACGGCGTAACCCTGCGCACCGCCAAATATGCCCTGGACAACCTGATTCCCGTGGTGGGCGGGCTTTTCGCGGACACAGTGGACACCCTGGTGGGCTCGAGCATGCTGGTGCAGGGAGCGCTGGGCGTGACGGGACTGATGCTGGTGCTGTCCTGGGCCATGTCGCCCCTGTGCCAGACGCTCTGCGCCGCCCTGGCCTATCAGCTTGCCTCCGCCCTGATGCAGCCCGTGGCCGACGGCGAGCTGGCCCGGTGCATCGGCGATTTCTCCCGGGTGCTGATGCTCCTGTTCATCATTCAGCTTTGCACCGCCGCCATGTTTCTTCTGCTGGTGGCGCAGCTGGTAGCCGTCAGCGGTATGACCATGATGCTCCGCTAAGGAGGCGTTATCCGATGGAATGGCTTCACTCCTTTGCCGCGCTGTCGCTGTGCTGCGGCGTGGCGGCGGCGCTTCTGCCCGAGGGCTCGCTGCGCAGGACAGCCGCGCTGGTGCTGGGGCTTGTGCTCACGCTGTGCTGGGTGGAATGCCTGTGCGGCATGGCCGGTCTGGGCGCGCTGCCTGACGCAACCTCCTCCGTGCTGGCCGAAACAGGCTTCCGGGCCGACGACGCCTATGCCGCATGCGTCCGCGCACTGGAATCCGCCGCGGAGGACGGGAGGTGAAGGCCATGCCGTGGCAGCGGCTGTGGGAGAAATGCCGCCGCGACCTGTGGCTGTATGTGGCGCTGGCTGCAGCGGCGGTGCTGTGCCTGCTGCTGGGGCTTGGCGGGAGCGCCCCTGCCGGACAGACCGACGAGGAAGCCCGTCTGGCGCGGGTGCTGTCCGCCATGGAGGGCGCGGGACAGGTGGAGGTGGCGGTGTTCTATGACGCGGAGGACGCGGCGCCCTGCGGAGCGGTGGTCGTGGCCGAGGGCGCGGACAGCGTGGCCGTCCGGCTGCAGCTGACAAGGGCCGTATGCACGCTGCTGGGGCTGGAGGCAAACCAGGTAGACATTTTCAAGCTGGGAGGAGGATCATGATGCTCGCATTCCTGAAACGGTACCGTAACGCGCTGCTCATGGCGCTGATGATGGCAACCCTGGCAGTCAGCTACTTTGTGCATCAGGAGCAGCTGCAGCAGGCCTCGGCCACGGTGTCGCTGCCCGTGGAGCAGGTGAAGCAGGATGGAACAAGCCGCCTGGAGGAATTCCGGCAGCGCCGGGATGAAACCGCCCTGACCGACATGGCCGCCCTGCAGGCCCTGTGCGACCAGGAAAATCTTTCCGCAAGGACGCGGGAGGACGCCGCGGCGCAGCTGCAGGCCCTTGTTTCGCGCCGCGAACAGCAAACCGCCCTGGAAGGCGCCCTCAGCCAGAGCGGCGTATATCCCTGCGTGGCGGTGGTGGAAAGCGGCAGCGTGACCATCGTTACCGAAAAGGATGGCCTGACCGATGGGGAGAGCGCCCTGGTTATCACCCTGGCCAGGGCCCACGCGGGGGTGGAGCCCTCCGGCGTGCGGGTGATGGCCGCAGAGGGCGGAGAAACCAGATAACGCGTTTCATTTTTTCTGAAAGCGGGTATACTGTATGAGGAAGGGGTTTCCCTTCCGGGAGAAGTGTGCTATACTGTATCCGGCAAATGAAACGAACGGAGCGATGCTGCGATGGAACGTACCGGCGAAGTGACCGCCGTGCGGGGCGAAATGCTGGAGATTACCTTCTGCCGCCCGGCGGACTGTGAGAAGTGCAACGCCTGCCACGGCGGAGGCAAGCAGACCACCCTGACCCTGAAGGGCCAGGCCGCCCTGGGCGACCTGGCGGTGGTGGATATGCCCGTCAAAACCCTGATGGAGGCCTCGGCCCTGGCCTACGGGCTGCCGCTTGTGGGGCTCCTGGCAGGCATGTTCATCGGCGCTTCCCTGCTTGCCGGCAGCAGCGACCTGGGCGGCGCCATCGGCGCGGCTGCGGGGCTTGCGGTGTCGCTAATTCCGCTTGTGCTCACCGAGCGCCGCCGCCGCGCGGATCCCCGCTGGCAGCCCCGCCTGGTGGAAATCATCTCCAGGCAACAGGAGAAACCGTCTCCCGAGGCGTAACGCATTTTATACAGCAAGGAGGAATACCGATTATGGCAACCGATATCAGGCAGGATAATTTCGACACCTTCATCAGCCAGTCCGACAAGCCTGTGCTGGTGGACTTCTGGGCCACCTGGTGCGGCCCGTGCCGCATGCTCTCCCCCGTGGTGGAGGAGGTTTCCCGCGAGCATGAAAACGAGCTGACCGTGGGCAAGGTCAACGTGGACGACTGCCCCGAGCTGGCGCAGAAGTTCGGCGTGATGAGCATTCCCACGCTGATTCTCTTCAAGGATGGCCAGCCTGTGGACAAGCGCATCGGCTACATGCCCAAGAACGAACTGGAGCAGATGCTCAAAAAGGCCTTCTGATTTCCATAAGCCCATGCAATAAGCCCGTGCCGGGGAGCAGCAAACGCTTCCCGGCACGGGCTTCATTTTTTCATGAAGCAGGAATATCCCTGCAATAACGATGCCCGTCCAATCCGGACAGGATCACTGCCGCACATGCTCCCAGATGGCTTTCTGCTCCTGCTGGCTGAACACATAGCCGGAATCCTGCAGCGTGTTGAAGAAATCGATGAACAGCTTGATATACCGCTGGTCATGAATAACCAGCGATGAAAAGCCGTGGGTAAAGCGCTCGTCGGTGAAAACAAGGCTCTTGAAGGTTACGCAAACCGACAGATATCGGGGCACATCAAACTGGTTGGGTTTGATAATCACATAATGATTCCAGGGCTGCTGCTCCAGAACGGGGAGCAGTTTGCGGCGATCCTCCGGTTCCACTGGACGGATCAGCTGCGGGGGCATTTCGCTGGAGGTGCCGTTCGTCATGAAATCCATCAGTCCCTGCCGTGAAAAGCAAATCATGTGGGAGGTCTGCCGGTTGATCTGCTCCCATTGGCGGTAATACGCGCCAATGGCCTGCACGACGGCGGCCCGGTTGGGGCATTCCATGCGGATGTACTTTTCCAGCAGTTCAGGCGTGTACTGCGGATACAGCGCCGGAGAATAGGACAGCGTGTAATGCGAGGTGTTCTTTTCCAGGTCGCTGGTAAAGGTCTGGTATGTCTGCAATGCCTGTCCGATTTCCGAAGCCGTCATTTCAATGCAATGATTGTGCTGAAAGCGCTCAGCGAACATGCGGCCATACAGGCCGGCCACATCCGCGTCGGAAATGCAGATTGCCCGCTGTCCCCTGGCGTCAACCGCCAGGACACGGCGGGAGAAGATATAGCAGTTCGGGAAAAATTCTCCCAACCGGTCCTTGGTATGGGCTTCCCCGTAAAGGATCACGGGATCATAGTCAAGATGCTCATGGCAGTACAGCGAAACGGCCATCTGCAGGGGGCGCAGCAAATCCTCCGTATTTTCCGCAATGTTTGCCTGCTCCTTGTGCAGCGCAATGATGTGCTGCACCTTCAGCCGGACATTTTCCGGAAAACGGCAGCGCGCAAGGCTTCTGAGCAGGAAGGACTGCCGAATGCTGTCAATCAGAATCAGCGACAGCATCGGCTTGTCATGGGTATAGATTTCCTCTCGCAAAAGCAGCAGAAGCGCATCCTCAATGGCCCGCTCGGACGTCAGGGTTGAGGGCAGTGCGTCCAGCTCCGCCTGTGCCGGAGCGCCCAATAGCATCAATGCGGTGGATTCCGTCGTTTCCGTCAGGAAGCTAAAAAACTTGCGAATTCCATCGTTATTGGACGCCACACGTTCTCCGTTTTTGCAGCAGGAATAAGCGTAGTACAGGCTTTGCATCTGCTCCTCCGGCAGCTGGAGCAGCGAAACAAGCTCCCGCAAAAACTTGGCGGTCGGCATGCGGTCTCCGCTGAACATCTGATAGATGGATGCCCTGTCGGTTTGCGTCAGTGTGCTGATCTGGTTAATGGAGTACTGCTGCTGTCCCTTGATGATTTCATCCAGAAAAGCGCCCAGATGCCTGCGCGCGGAACTCTGTGCTTTTCTCAAAAAACCGCCTCCATGCCTCATCAATCGGGCTAACTCTGTAAAGTACAATTCGCTATTGACATGCACTGGCCGGCACTGATTCATCCAATATGCCCGTATTGGGGGTGTTTTCCATTATAGCGGATATTGGCGATGAAATCAATGACGGCCGGAACCATACCAACGTATCTCAGCATGCAAACAGCTCAGAATCGGAAAAACTTGATGACACGCCAGAAAAGGAACAATACGCCTATCACCACAAGCACAATCAGAAGATTCAGCAGGCCCTTGCCCAGCGGGGTCAGGAAAAACAGAATCACCAGCAATACAAACAGAGCGACCAGCAGCATCACAAAGCGCTTGTATCCAAGCTTTTGCTCAAAGCCAATCATCTTGTTTTTCATGGTATCCTTCAGATCGCTGGCCCTGGGATTGTCAGGCGCGCCCTCATGCACCACAATCGGGAACGCCAGGGCCGTATGCTGAATATAGTCGCATTCGACAAACAGCTCATAGGCGTCAGGCTCAAAATCACGAATGGAGAAGGGGAAGTGGAACACCCTGTCCCCTTCGTATGCAACTGCTTCCATCACATATTCATAGACGGTTTCCCCGTCGCTTGAGCGGGTGACCCGAACCAGCACGTTGATCTTCGTCTCGGCGGATGCGCCGGCCAGAAAGGAGCATTCAACATCAATGGCGCTGTCCGTCTCCTTGTAGAAATCCGCCGTATGGCCGCGGTCGTCAGCTTCATTGGGTTCGCCGTCGCAGGATGGAAACAGCCGGACGCTCATCGCGGGGCGCTGCGGAATGTCAAGTTTGTTCTGGATGCCCGCCGCCACGTCGTTGAGCTGCTCGAATACGGAACGCTTTTGCTGTGCCATGGTAACAACCTCCTATTATCTCCTCATAATTCGCATTGCATAAAACGGAAATGACCATGCCGCGCCCAGCACATCAATGAAGGCGAAGGGGCCCGGCCGGAATTTCCTGCGGCGCTGGCGCGCGCTGATCCAGCTGGGAACAAACTGAAAGGGCACCGAAAGGAAGGAAAACGTCATCAGGATGCTTGCAATGGACGCCAGCCCAGGCATCATCATGAGAATCAGCCAGTACACCAGGGTGCTGATGACAAGGCAGACGCCAATGGGCGAGAAGGACAGCTTCTGCCCCCGCCGGTAGGCCTCCTCCAGGCCGGTGATTTCCGGCGAATGGGTCAGCTCACTTGCCTGCCGGACCAGCCGGCCGAATTCATTCGCGCTCTCCTTGCTGGGATAGTAGTAAACGCCCTTGTCCTCGTCATACCCCTCCGCATGGGTTAGCGCGATCTTCGCGTAGATTTCCCCCGCCATGACCTTTGCCGCCAAAGAGGTGTTCAGGTGGAGGAAGCGCTTGAGCATGGTCTCCGCTTCTTCCGGGGCATTCCGGCGAATGGCCTGCAGGCAGTAGGCTTCATGCAGCGCGGCATGATTGGGCCAACGCTCCAGCATCTCTGTCGTCAGCTGCAGGGGCGTATGCGCATCGTTCAGATACTGAAGATCCAGCAGCGCGATTTTCGACAGCAGATCTGCATCCGCGCCTGACAAATCCCCATCGCGCACCTGCTGATACAGGTTCCGCGCTTCGCTGAGCTGCCCGGAAGCCGCCAGGCATCTGGCCTCCGTAATGCGAACGTAAGGATCATCGGGCTGCGCGCTGTAAACGGGCGATTCGCGCAGGCTGCGCAGCGCGCGCTGCGGGTCGCCGCTCATCACCTGCTGTTCAATCAGCGCCAGCAGCCGTGCCTTTGCGCCCGCAAGCACCGCCGGCCCGTCCGCACCCGGCTTGGCAATGGCGCTGGCAATTCCGTCCAGCTTCAGGTCATAGGCGGCGCGCTTTTCGGCGTCCGTCAGCACGTCAACTGCTTCGCGCAGTGTGTCCAGGATTTTTTCCGCCTGCTGCTGGGTTTCGTAATCCGGGGCATTCTGGCTGCTCATCTGATACTTGCGCCGCTGCCTGTTGATTTCGCGGCGCAATTCCTCGCAGCTCATCGATCGATCCAGGTTAAGCTCCTGATAGTAATTGATCATAGCGTCCCTCCGGTTTTATGCAGAATTCCGCGGAAATCAAAGGCTTTCCTTGACCCGCCGAACCACAAGGGTGACAGGCCAGAAAATCATTTTGGTGGCGAACCAGATCGGTCTGCCAATCAGCTGTGTCAGGACATGCAGCACGGCGTTCGCGCCGGTGCGCTTCATCTTCTCAAATGCGTACATGCGTATCTTCCACCTGGGCGTTATGTCCGCCAGGAACAGCAGCACCGTCAGAACAGCCAGGATCACTACCCCGGTCTTCATATCCGGCGCAAAATGCGACCCGAACGCGAAAAATGCCGTCAGGGACAGGGAAGCGCCAAGGATGCCCCAGTTGGCCATATCCAGGGCCTTCTTCTGCTCGTCCTCAAACCGGGTGACCAGGTTCAGATAATGCTTGTTGTTGCACAGCTTGTACGCCTTGTTGACATAAACCCCATAGGCCTGCATCTGCTGCTCGCTGTCAAAAAGCAGCCTTCCGTCCTCCGTGAGGTTTCGCAGCGTCATGGCGTAGTGTTCATACGCGCCGGCAATCAGCGCCTGGAAATGCCGGTTGGCGCTGTTGTATGCCATATACTCCGCAACCTCCGTATCGGCCTGCTGAAGGTTGCCGCCCATCAGCAGGCACTCGATCCGAAGCGCCTGCACGTCCATGCGGTGCGGGTCGATCAGCTGCAGCTGCTCGATATACTCCAATGCCCTGCTGTAATTTTCCGTGTGGTGCACGCTGATCTCGGCACACATGTACAATAGCTCAATGTCATTGGGATTCTCCTCGTGCGCCTCGTCCAGCAGGCACATGGCCTCCTGCGGATTGCCAAGGCTGAGATAGGACAGCGCCATGTAGCGCATGGCCGCACTCCCCAGGGCGTTACCGGCCAGCATCTTCTCTCCGATGATCAGCACATCCGTATAGCGCTCTTCCATGTACATGCGGCGCATGAGCTGCAGGTTCGAATCCGTCGGCATTTCATCCAGCTGCACCTGCACCGCGCCGCTGTCCAGCTGCGCGTCGTACTGCTTTCTTTTTTCCGGATTGCAAAGAATCGAATAGGCGCTCTCCAGCAGGCGCAGTTTGCCCTCCGCCTGCTTTGCCACCATGGGATCATCCACAGCCTGCCTGTCACTCCACAGGTGCATCTGCTCGTCCAGCGCAATCTGCATTTCGCCGCAGCTCATGTCCCTTGAAAGCCCAAGCTCCTTGTAGTAGTTGGTCATGACCACCCATCCTCTCCTTTACAGCAGAATGCTTCCTGACATCTGCTGTTTCATCTCCTCGACTTCCGACTCGCGCAGGGAAGACCGACGTTCTATCCTTGCGTCATTGAGATGAATGCCCCTGCCGGGATCGAAGGCGCTGACCTCCAGCACGCCCTCGGTATTGACTGACAGCGTGACTTGAATGGGAACGTCCCGCGGATAGCTGCGTTCAAAGGACGCTTCCATCGTTCCGATGATGGTGACGTATTTCAGATCCGTTTCGTTTCCTTCCGTCACTTCCACGTTGATGGAGGTCTGACCGTTTTCCGTCGTGCAGAACACCTGGGTTCTGCTGACGGGAAGCGGCGTGTTGCGCGGGATCATGATATAGTTTTCATACTGTCCTGTGCTGAAATCATAGGCCTTCACGCCATAGCCATGAGCCGTTACGTCCGTAAAATCGGGAATCACAACCTCCTCGCAAACGACATTGCCCTGCATGCCCCACCGGCGCTCCGGCTCCTTTCCGCCGTCCAGCCCCAGGCGGCGGTCGTCCGCCGGCCTTTCCTCCCTTTCCTCCCTTTCCTCCATGACCGGGGTGGGAGCAGCCGGTTCCTCCGGCGTTTCAGGTGCGGCTTGTGTCTCCCGCTGCATCGCGGAGGCTTCCGCCAGCGCATTTCCGCTGACAAGCATCTGCGCATAATATGCCGCACCCAGGGCCACGGCTTCATCAGGATTCACAATGTCTGCGCAAATCTCGTGCCGCAAGTGGGCAGCCAGCTGCTCACGAATGTAGGGAATCCTTGTGGAACCACCCACCAGCAGGATGCGGTCAAGCTGCGCCGCCGTCATGTTCGCATCACTCAGCACCCGATCCACCCGGATCATCGCCCGGTGAACGATTCCCTCGATCATTTCTTCAAACATCTGCCTTGTGATATGCAGCATCATTCCACGGCCACGGGCCCGGATCATCAGATCGCCTGCATCCTGCGTGGACAGGCGGCGCTTGAGCGCCTCGCAGTTCATCCGCAGCGCCTGCTCCGCCTCTTCATCGTCCTCTACCCGGAAATGGTACTGCTGCTCAAAGGCGTCGTGCGCATAGCGAAGCAGCGCGTTGTCAAACAGCACGCCCCCCAGGTCGCAGTCGCCGCCGCTGGCAATCACCCGGATTTCTCCGGGAGTGATATGCTCAATGGTAACGTCAAAGGTGCCGCCGCCAAGGTCAAACACCATCACCGTTTCCGTCCGATCCTGCTGCATAACGCCGTATGCCAGCGCCGCGGCCGTCGGCTCATTGATCATCGACAGCACGTTCAGCCCGGCAATCTCTCCGGCCTGCCGCGTTGCCATACGCCGCCTGTCGTTGAAATAGGCCGGCACCGTGATAACCACCCCTGTGACCTTTTCTCCGGTATAGGCTTCGCAGTCCGCGGCAATCCGCTTGAGAATGGCGGCGGAAATCTGCTCCGGCTTGTATACCACAGGATCGTCGTCGTCGGTCAGAAACTCAAATTTCGCGTCGCCCATCCGCCGCTTGATGCAGGCGATGGTATTCAGCGGCTTATCAAGGCCATACTCCACCGCCGCTTTTCCAACGAGGGTCTTGCCACCCTGAAACGCCACCACGGATGGGGTCAGCCGGTCGCCTTCCCTGTTCGGGATAATGACGGCGGTTCCATTTTCAGACAGCCGCGCTGCCGCCGAAAAGGTTGTCCCAAGATCAATGCCGATCAGCATTTCCGTCAACTTCCTTTCCTGAATGATTACCTGTGCAGAAACCCGAACCTGCGCCGTTTGGCGGATTGAACGCAAACAGGAATATCCTTTCTTGCGGGGGTATCCGCGTTGCGGATGTGCAGGATGGTCGTACCCTCGTTCAGCGCCAGGAGACGACGGGAATACGGATCATAGGATGCAATCATCGGATCGTCCATCTCATAGCTCAGGGCCGACGGATAAGCGCCCCGCGGCAAGGGGCAGATCTCAAGCACCATGCTCTCCCCCTCAAGCAGGCTGACCGCTTCCTCCGACACCTGATATCCTGTCATCCCCGGTGCGACGGTCACGGGCACCTCCGTCCAGGCACGCTCCGCATGAATGCGCAGCATGCATTTGCCGATGCCGCTGCCCACCAGCGTACGGGGATCACGAAGGAAGGCGACGCTGTCATCGGAGCTTTCCGCCTGAAGCGCCTGAAGATCGTCCGCATCCTCCGGAAGCGCAATGACCTGAAATCTCTGCTCCATTCCCGGCCGCAGCAGGAACAGGTTGGGATGGGTGACAATTTCCTGTACCCGGTTCCGCCGCACAACGCGGACAGTGAACCGGGTCAGGGGGGTAACGCTGTTGTTCTGGTAGACGCTGATCAC
>CAMDVP010000009.1 GCA_945877525.1 uncultured Clostridia bacterium
CGCGGGTTGTCAGGGCAGCGCCCTGACCGGGAGTCCAGAGGGCAGCGCCCTCTGGTGGGGTCCAGGGGTGAAACTCCTGGGCGCTTATGAGAACATCTGCTCCAGTTCTTCGTATTTCTCGTGGGTAATCAGCGCGTCGTGGTTTGTGCCGTTCAGGCGAACCACATACGTCCAGCGGCCGTAGGGCGTGATATTGCTGATCTGGTTCAGATTGATAATGTAGCTCTTGTGGCAGCGGAAGAACACCGCAGGGTCAAGCCGGGCCTCGGTTTCGCCCAGGGAATCGCCGGTCACATAGCGTCCGCCTCCCGCGGTATAAATCACCGTAGAGCGCTCCTCCCGCTGCACCAGCAGAATATCGCTCATGTTAATGAAGGACACGCCCTCCTTGTGCCGCAGCATCAGCCGTCCGGTGGCTGGGCGGGGCTGGGCCTTGGGCAGCTCGGGCAGGGGCGCATCGTTCACATGGCCGATCCGGTCGCGGGCGCGCTCCAGCGTCTGAATCACCCGATCCACCTTGAAGGGCTTGAGCAGATAGTCAAAGGCATACACCTCAAAGGCGTCCCCCATGTACTGGTCGTGGGCCGTAGCAAAAATCATCACGATGGAGGGATCCGTATCCTGGATCACCTTGGCGCACTCCACCCCCGTCTTGCCCGGCATTTCCACATCCAGAAACACCACCTGGGGCCGGAGATTTTCCACCAGCGCCAACAGCTCGTCGCCATCCTTTGCCTCGCCCGCCAGGGTGAAGCCCTCCACTCGGGCAATCATGCGCCGCTCAATCAGCCGCATGCCCTCGTCATCATCAGCGATGACCACCTTAATCGGATCCATGCCTGCCGCCTCCGTTTGCTTTGGTCAATAGCTTGTCCACGAAATACGCATCCCCCAGATTCACCGTCTGGAACTGCCCCTGCCAGAAGATCGCCCAGTTGTTGAACACGCAGGGCAGCGCCTTGGCCTTTTCGAGAGAGTCCACCTTAATCAGGTTTGCGGGCACCTGATGCTCGTCGCAGTAAGCGCGGATGCTCTCCACCTTCTGAAGAATGAAGGGGCACTGAACATCATAATACACGGTCAGCCGGGGATCGTCAATGGCCATGCGCCTGGCCCCGTCGGTAAAGCGCGGCTTGCGCCCGTCAAAGGACAGGGCCAGCAGCTCGTAGCCGTTGTCCGTGATATCTACCGTTTCAAAGCCGAATCGCTTTGCAAACGCCTGGTCGGACAGCCACGCCTTCTGCTTGGCCGAACCCAGCATGCACACGCCCGACTTGCCCCGCGCCCGGGCGTCCGCCAGGCAGTATTCCATCAGCTCCCTGCCATAGCCCTTGCCCTTGAACGCGCCGTCCACCCATAGGCAGTAGATGTAGAGAAAGCCGTCGCCCTCCACAGGCACCCAGGCCGTTTCCACCGGCGCGTATTCGATAAATACCACGCCCTTGGCGTTCAGCTTGCGGAACACATGCCCCTCCTGCAGCCGCTGCGCCAGCCATTCCCGCTTGGCCTCCACCCCAGGGTGGGGCTTTTTGCTGCGGATGATGCAGCACAGATGCTCGCTGGCAAGGTTGTCCGGGGTCAGATTGATCCATTCCTGTTCCATTGCGCTCCCTGCCCTTCCTTATGTATGCTTTGTCACAGCATGGCCGAGTTCATGCACATGCGGGCCGCGGCTGTATCGCCTTCATCTGCTTCCGCACGCCTTACGGCGTAGCGGATGTGGGGCATGTCCACCCCGCGGTAGTGCTTCGTCCAGACGTCGACGGGCTTCATGCCGTTTCGCATGGCCACCCGCTGCGAGGCACGGTTCGTGTCCCGGATAATGGAGCAAACCTCCTCCGCCCCCAGCTGCTCAAAGGCATAGCGCCTGCAGGCCCGGGCCGCCTCTGCGGCGTAGCCGCGCCCCCAGCAGTCCCGCCGGAACAGATAGCCAATCTCCAGCACCTGCTCCTCCTTCCAGGGTTGCATGCTCAGCCCGCACTGACCGATCACCTCGCCACTTTCCTTCAGTTCCACTGCCCAAAGGCCGAAGCCATGCTCACGGTAGCGATTTTCCTGCCGCCGGATCCACTCGCAAACCTCTTCGTCCGTGAAGGCCCCCTCATAGGCGTACATGGTTTCCGCATCCTGCATGATGCGGCAGATCGCGCCATAATCCGCCATGGTCATTTCCCGCATGCGCAGCCGCTTTGTTTCGATCAGCATGACCTCGCCTCCCCCTGTATCTTCCAATTATTGAAGAAAGCGGAGAAGCCGTTGCCGTTCTTCTCCGCCTGATTTATGCCCGCTTGCGTCTTTCGCAGGGGCGCTGAAGCACCTCCTGCATGATGAACGCCTTCACCATGTTCTCCCCCGTCCATTCCAGGCGGATGCCGGGAGTTTCCACCGGCATGGGTACCAGCTGGGGTGCAGGACGTTCGCTCAGCTGCTCCTCATGGCAGGGATCAATGCCCTCGGTGCTTTCGGCATGCAGGCTGCCCTCATAGTCCTCCATGTGGGGTGACACCCGCACCCGGGTCTCCACCCGGGGCGCGATTTCCCGCCGCGCAGCGGGCGCCGCGGGCTTTTCCGGCGGCAGCATGCTTTCCTCCGCAGCAGGCGCCGGCTTTTGCGTGTCCTTGGGCTCAGCCTTCATTTCCGGCACGGCAGTTTGAATCTGCCGCGACTGCTCCTGGGCCTTTTTCTTCTTTTTTGCGTTCTTGGAAATGGCGGAGACGACGGCGATGATCACCAGCACGACTCCCAAAAAATCATCCATGGACGCATCCCCCTTTCCGCGGCCCCGCGGAGGGAGAGGGCGTGCATGCCCTCTCCCTGTCGCCTTGCATTACTTTTTGTCGGTACCCGGCAGGGTCTGCTGGGGCGCAGAGGCCTTGGCGATGGAATCGCGCATGGTGGTGTCCGCGATGGTGTTCTGCATCTGATAGTAATCCATCACGCCCAGCTTGCCCTCGCGAAGGGCGGCAGCCATGGCCCGCGGCACCTCGGCCTCGGCCTCGACCACCTTGGCGCGCATCTCCTGCACGGAGGCCTTCATTTCCTGCTCGTGAGCCACGGCCATGGCGCGGCGCTCCTCCGCCTTCGCCTGGGCAATGCGGCGGTCGGCCTCGGCCTGATCCATCATCAGCTGCGCGCCGATGTTGCGGCCCACGTCCACGTCGGCAATGTCAATGGACAGAATTTCATAGGCAGTACCCGCGTCCAGGCCCTTGCTCAGCACTGTGCGGCTGATCAGGTCGGGATTTTCCAGCACCTGCTTGTGGGTTTCGGCGGAGCCGACGGTGGTCACAATACCCTCGCCAACGCGGGCGATGACGGTTTCCTCACCGGCGCCGCCCACCAGACGTTCAATGTTGGTGCGCACGGTCACCCGCGCCTTGGCCCGCAGCTCGATGCCGTCCTTGGCGATGGCGGCCACCACGGGGGTTTCGATCACCTTGGGGGTAACGCTCATCTGCACGGCCTCGAACACATCGCGGCCCGCCAGGTCGATGGCGCAGGCCTTCTCAAAGGCCATGTCGATGTTGGCGCGCTGGGCGGCGATGAGGGCGTTGATCACGCGGTCCACGTTGCCGCCGGCCAGCAGGTGGGTTTCCAGCTTGCTGATGGTCAGGTCAAGGCCGGCCTTGTTGGCCTTGATGAGGGGATACACCAGGCGCTGGGGCTGAATGCGGCGCACCCGCATGCCCACCAGCGTACCGATGGAAATGTGCACGCCGCTGGCCAGGGCGCTGATCCACAGCCCGATGGGGAAGAACCGCAGGAACACCGCCAGCACAATCAGCGCCAGCACAACCACGAAAAGAATCCAGATGAACTCAGTTCCCATAAGCTACCTCCATATCACAACCGTTTTGCAACGGCGTTATGCAATGGTACGCACCAGAATCCTGCTACCCTCCACCCGGACAATCTGCACCCGGGTACCGGACTGGATGAACTCGCCCTCACTGACCACATTGAGCCGCACGCCGTCGAACTCGGCCATGCCCGTGGGCCGCAGCACTGTGGTGGTCACGCCCTCCTTGCCCAGGAACACGTCCAGATCCTCGGTGGAGCGGTAGCCGGCCTCGTTGCTCTCGGTGTCGTTGAGCACCATCTTGCTGCGGCTCAGCTTGCCGTTAGCCGCCGATCTCAGCGACATCGAAATGGCAATGGCCAGAATGGACAGGATAATCAGCGTCATGCCCAGGGCCGCCACAGGGCCGTGGTTCATCCACGTCAGCACCACGGCCACCACCTCCAGGATGATGCCGGAAATGCCCGGCAGGCCGAAGCCCGGCATGAACGCCTCCAGCACCATCAGACCGATGCCGATCAGGAAACAAATCAATATCGGCAGATTTGCCGCGATGAATTCCTTTGCCGCGCCATGGCCTTTGCACGAAAGATACAGTTTCGCGCCTCAGTTGACGCCGCCGTGCAGGGTCAACCACGCCCGCAGGCTGCGCAGGTCGTCCTGATAGACCTGCGTCAGGCTTCGGTTGTAGATGATGGACGCGGGATGATACAGCGGAAACAGCGGATAGCGTTCCTCCCGCCCCTGCACACGGACATTGGTTTCTGTTTCCTCGCCATGGAAGGCGCCCACCGTAGCCTGCGGTCCCATAAGCGCCTGCAGGGCAACATTCCCCAGGGTTACAATCAGTCCGGGCTGTACCAGCTGGATTTCTTCATATAAAAATGGCGTAAACAGAAGCAGCTCCTCCCGGTTGGGTGGGCGGTTGGACACGCTGCCACGGGCGCTGACCCGGGTGGGTCGCACCTTGACCACATTGGTGATGTAAATATCCTCCCGCCGCAGGGCAATCGCCTGCAGAAAGCCGTCCAGGTTCTTGCCCGCCTTGCCCACAAAGGGCCGGCCCTGCAAGGATTCCTGCTCGCCGGGGGCCTCGCCGATGAGCATTACCGGCGGGTGGTCGCATTTTCCCTCGCCAAACACCAGGGGCTTTTCCTCCGCGGGCCACAGCGTATCAAAAAAGCTGCGGCACCGCCGCTTGAACTGCTCCATATGCCATGCCTCCAAATGCCTGCAATCCACGCTATTCTTCCCTGCCGTACAAATCCTCATACAGCGACAGCTCCATCAGCCTGTCCCGCAGGGACTGCATGTCCTCCCATGCCTCGCGTTTCTTGGCCGGATCGCGCAAAAGCGCCGAAGGGTGATAGGTGGGCATCATCCACACGCCCTTGCGCTCGAACCATCTGCCCCGGTCGCGGGTGATGCGGATGTCCGGGCCCAGGGTATGCCTGGCGGCGGTGGAGCCCAGGAGCACAATCACCTTCGGCCGCACCAAGGCAAACTGCATCCGCAGGTGCAGTTTGCAGGCCTCGGCCTCCGCCTCCTCGGGCACGCGGTTGTTCGGGGGACGGCATTTGACGATGTTACAAATATACACCCTGTCTCTGGGCAGGGAAATGGCTGCCAGCATCCTCGTCAGCAGCTGGCCTGCCGGGCCGACAAAGGCCAGCCCTTCCTCATCCTCCACCTGGCCTGGGCCCTCGCCGATGAGCATCAGCGGGGCCTGCCTGTCGCCCTGTCCGGGCACCTTGTGGTGGATGTTCCTGCACAGCGGGCACATTTCGCACGCCGCCACCTGCCTGTCGAATACCTCCCAGCTGATGTCCGCCATGGAACGCGCCTCCCCGCATGATGGTTACATTTTCGTTTGCAAAAGCACGAAGGTCTGGCTGATATCCGCCTGCACCCAGGTGATCAGGCTGATGAGCAGCGCCACCAGCAGAAGAATCACCACCGTACCGGCAATCACGCTGAAAAAGTCTCCCACACCAGAAAGCATTCGCCACTTGTTCCGGCGGGCTTCCTCGCGCTCCTCCTCGGTAAACAGGTCGGCGTCCTCCAGATCGTAGTAGCCGTCCTCCAGATCGTCATATCCATCCTGCGTGTCATCCTCGCGCTCCGTGTGGAACACAGGCTGATACTGCTCACCGGACTGCGGATCATTGTCAAAGTAAGGCATGCGCACACTCCTTTCCTGCCCACCAAACGAATGGACAGCTGAAAACCCTGCCATCAGACGTAATCCAGCCAGGGCGCGTCGCACTCCTCCCGGCCCGTCAGCGCGCCCTGCGCCTGCAGCCCTGGAAAATCCAGCTGACGCAATCCCTCATAGAGCACCACCGCAACGGCGTTGGACAGGTTCAGGCTGCGGGCCTCAGACCGCATAGGAATGCGGATGCACCGGTCGTAGACCCGTTCCAGCAGATTTTCCGGAAGTCCGCGGGTTTCGCAGCCAAAGACAAGGAAGTCTCCATCCCGGTATTCCGCCTGATGGTAGCTTCTGGGCGCCTTGGTGCTGGCAAAATGCATGCGCGCACCAGGATGGGCGGACAAAAAGGCTTCCATGCCGGGGTAGGTTCTGTACTGCATCAAATGCCAGTAGTCCAGTCCGGCCCGCTTCAGGTACTTGTCCGCAAGGGAAAAGCCCAGGGGCTCCACCAGGTGGAGCATGGCGCCGGTGGCGGCGCAGGTGCGGGCTATGTTCCCCGTGTTCTGCGGGATTTCCGGGTTCACCAGGACAATGTTCAGCAAAAGGATCATCTCCCCGATTATTGTACCATTGTGCGCCGGAGCATGCAAGAGGTTGACGTGTGTCTTTCTTTTTGCTATATTGTTCCTATGAACCGGCAAAGGGGTGGATGACAACCATGAAGCGTTTTCTGTCTCTGCTTGTCTGCCTGTGTCTGCTGCCCGCATGCGCCCTGGCAGACCGGGCCTATCTGATTCCCGACAGCAACACCCGCTATCTGACCGAAACCGAGCTGTGGGAGTGGGACTACGAGTCCCTGGGGTACATCCTCAACGAAATCTTCGCCCGCCATGGATACAACTTCATTCCCGGGGAAAAATATGACTACTACTTCCGCTGCATGCCCTGGTATACCCCCAACGCGGATAGCAACAACCAACGAGCCTGTTACAGCCAGCTTTCCGACATCGAGTGGTACAACGAGGGGCTGGTGAAGGACGTCCGCGCCGCCATGCGCGCCCTGGGCACCAGGAACGAGGACGGCAAGTCCGTATGGGACGGCTTTTCCACGGGCTTTGACGCGCTGCAGGGATTTTCCTATGTGGAGATGAAGGCCGGGCAAAAGCTGCCGGTCTATTCCGCCCCCAGCGCCTCCTCCTGGCGGGGCGCCAATGGCAAGGCTATGGTCAACACCACCGGTATCGTCTATGCCGCCGGGTGGGAAAGCGGCTGGCTGCTGGTCATGTATGAAACCAACAACGGCTCCGTCCGGGTAGGCTATGTATCCTCCGGTGACATCAAGGGCAGCGTACCCCTCAACAACCGCCTGACCTTTGACTACACCCCCGCCACGGTGACCGCCCGGTGTGAGCTCACCGACGACCCTGCCCGCTGCTATGCTCCCATCCTCACCCTGACCTCCGGCAGCAGGGTCACCTATCTGAGCAGCTTTTTCAACCATGAGGCCTGGGATTACGTCGAAACCACTGTGAACGGCCAGCAGGTACGGGGATTCATCCCCGCGGGCAGGCTGGATATTTCCCAAAGCATGGACAGCGATTCCATCGGCAAATAAGGCGGATGATAGAGGCAGGCCCCGTGGCTTTTGCTGCAGGGCCTGTTTAGTGTGTCAAAAAAGTGACTGCGGCCACTTTTTTAAAGAAGAAGAAACGCCGTCTGCGGGCGACGCAAATCCACCTGGTCGCTGCGGTTCCTCCGACGCCTCCCAGGTTTTGAGCCTGCTTTTCTGTGCCGCGGCAGCCTTCCCGGCAGTCTCCGGCACATCAGGCCGTCCTTTGCGCTTATTCATAAAAATTTCATCATCGTTTTCCTGCTAAAGCCCTTGACAAAGCCTCCCGTCGGTGCTATCTTATCAAGCGTAGTTAGCACTCGTTCGAGGTGAGTGCTAACAGCGGCGGACAATTCGCCAACCAGGGAAAGGAAGTGAGCAGCATGGGCATGGATGAACGCAAGTTCAAGATTCTGCAGGCCATCATTGATGACTACATTCTCACCGCCGTGCCTGTGGGCTCCCGCACCATTTCCAAGAAATACGACATGGGCCTGAGCTCCGCCACCATCCGCAACGAAATGAGCGACCTGGAGGAGTTGGGCTACCTGGATCAGCCCCATGTGTCCGCCGGGCGCGTACCCTCAGCCAAGGCGTACAGGCTCTATGTGGATCAGCTGCTGCGCAGCGGACGGATTCAGTCCGACAGCGAGGCCGCCGTCCGCGCCCACTTTCTGGGGCGAATGCGGCAAATGGAGGACGTGATTGACCACGCCGCCCAAGTGCTGTCCAGCCTGACCAACTACACCGCCGTGGTGCTGACCCCCAGCGCCCCTCAGCCGCATATCCGCACCCTGCAGCTGGTGCCGGTGTCCAGCACCTCGGCGCTGGTGGTCATCGTCACCGACAGCGGCATCGTACGGGACACGGTGATCCGCGTATCCGACCAGCTGGACAGCGACACGCTCTACGCCATCTCCAAGACCCTCACGCAGGAGCTGGCGGGCCACACCCTGCAGGAGGCCGTCAGCCTGCTGCCCGGCATTTCCTCAAGGATGCAGGACAATGAGCGGCTGCTTCAGGGTCTGAGCGGCTTCTTCCAGGAAAGCGCAGGCTCGGCCGTGCCGGCCCATGTGGCCATCGGCGGCACCAGCAACATGCTCAGCTACCCCGAATACAGCGATATGGAGAAGGCCCGCTCCTTCCTCTCCCTCATGGAGACAAGAGACAAGCTGGCCGCCATCATCGCCCAGCAGGGTGAAATGGCCTTCACCGTGCGCATCGGCCCGGAAACCGGCGTGCCCGAAATGGCGGACTGCTCCATCGTCACCGCCACCTATTCCACCCATGCCGGCCAGCAGGGCACCATCGGCGTGATCGGCCCCACGCGGATGCAGTACAGCCGGGTGCTCTCCATCCTGGGCACCATGGGCCACCAGCTGTCCGAGCTGTTCGGCGATGAATAGTTCGCGCGGCGTTTATCATGATTGATACAGAAAGGCAGAGACATGAGCCGAATGAGCAAGAAGGATCGCATCCCCCAGCAGCCTGAGGAGCCCGTAGCCGAGGAAACCCCCGTGGCCGACGAAACCGTTCAGGCCGCGGAGGAAGCCGCCGTGGACGCGGAGCAGCTTCAGAAGGATCTGGACGCCGCCACCGCCAAGGCGGAGGAGTACCTGAACCTGGCCCAGCGCGTGCAGGCCGACTTTGACAATTTCCGCCGCCGGAACGAATCCGTCCGCACGGACGCCTTTGCCGACGGCCAGCAGGCCGTGGCCAGCGCCATGCTTCCCGTGCTGGATAACCTGGAGCGCGCCCTGGACGCCGCCGGCGCCGACGACGCGCTGCGCAGCGGTGTGGAGCTGGTGCTCCGCCAGATGCGCGACGTATACGCCAAGTTTGGCGTAACCCCCATCGACCGGCTGGGCGAGAAGTTCGACCCCAACCTCGAGAATGCCATCATGCAGGGCGCGCCCGAGGATGGCGACCCCGGCACCGTATGCCAGGTGCTGCAGAAGGGCTACATGATGGGCAAGCACGTTCTTCGCCACGCCATGGTGAAGGTTGTCCCCGACTGACGGGGGCATTCATCGCGCCAGACAAGGGCCTTCGCCCTTTCTGATAGATTTGACAGAAACGAACAGGAACATAGAGGAGGATTTCATTATGAGCAAGATCATCGGTATCGACCTGGGTACAACCAATAGCTGCGTCGCTGTGATGGAAGGCGGCCAGCCCGTTGTCATCGCCAACGCCGAGGGCAGCCGCACCACGCCCTCTGTGGTGGCCTTCACCAAGGACGGCGAGCGTCTGGTGGGCCAGGTGGCCAAGCGCCAGGCTGTCACCAACCCCGACCGCACCGTGATTTCCATCAAGCGTGAGATGGGCACCACCTACAAGGTGAACATCGACGGCAAGGCCTACACCCCTCAGGACATCAGCGCCATGATCCTCACCAAGATGAAGGAAACCGCTGAGGCCTATCTGGGCGAAAAGGTCACCCAGGCCGTCATCACCGTGCCCGCCTACTTCAACGACAGCCAGCGCCAGGCCACCAAGGACGCCGGCCGCATCGCCGGCCTGGAGGTGCTGCGCATCATCAACGAGCCCACCGCCGCGTCTCTGGCTTATGGCCTGGACAAGGAGCAGGCCCACAAGATTCTGGTGTACGACCTGGGCGGCGGCACCTTTGACGTGAGCATTCTGGACATCGGCGACGGCGTGTTCGAGGTGCTGTCCACCAACGGCAACACCCGCCTGGGCGGCGACGACTTCGACCAGCGCATCATCGACTATGTGGCCGAGCAGTTCAAGAAGGAGAACGGCATCGACCTGAAGGCCGACCGCATCGCGGCCCAGCGCCTGAAGGAAGCCGCCGAGAAGGCTAAGATCGAGCTGAGCGGCACCACCACCGCCAACATCAACCTGCCCTTCATCACCGCCGACGCCACCGGCCCCAAGCACCTTGACATGACCCTGACCCGCGCCAAGTTTGACGAGCTGACCGCCGACCTGGTGCAGGCCACCATCGAGCCCATGCGCAAGGCCCTGTCCGACGCTGGCCTGACCTATGCCCAGATCGACAAGATCATCCTGGTGGGCGGCTCCACCCGTATCCCCGCCGTGCAGGAGGCTGTGAAGAAGGTTACCGGCAAGGAGCCCTTCAAGGGCATCAACCCCGACGAGTGCGTGGCCATCGGCGCTGCCATCCAGGGCGGCGTGCTGGGCGGCGAGGTCAAGGACGTGCTGCTTCTGGACGTGACTCCCCTGTCCCTGGGCCTGGAAACCGAGGGTCATATCTTCACCCGTCTGATCGACCGCAACACCACCATCCCCACCAACAAGAAGCAGGTGTTCTCCACCGCCGCCGACGGCCAGACTACCGTGGAAATCAACGTTCTGCAGGGCGCGCGCCAGATGGCTTATGACAACAAGTCCCTGGGTCGTTTCCAGCTGACCGGCATCGCGCCCGCGCCCCGCGGCGTACCGCAGATTGAGGTCACCTTCTCCATCGACCGCAACGGTATCGTGAACGTGTCCGCCAAGGACAAGGCCACCGGCAACGAGCAGAAAATCACCATCACTGCCTCCACCAACCTCACCGAGGAGGAAATCAACCAGCGCGTGAAGGAAGCCGAGCAGTACGCCGAGCAGGACAAGAAGCGCAAGGAAGAGGTTGAAACCCTCAACCACGCCGACAGCCTGATCTACGAGATGGAGAAGCAGCTGCGGGAGAACGGCGATAAGCTGTCTGATGAGGACAAGAACACCGTGCAGACCGAGATCGACGCCTTCAAGAAGGTGCGCGAGGGCAACAACGCCGAGGAGATCAAGTCCGCCATGGAGGGCTTCACCCAGAAGGTATACGCCATCTTCGGCAAGCTGTACCAGCAGCAGGCCGCTGAAGGCCAGCCCGGCACCGACATGGGTTCCGAACCCGGCTCCACCAACGCCGACGGCTCCGTGAACGCCGAGGGCGACGTGCACTGATCCCTCAAAGAATCATAACGCAATGTCCCCCGGGATGCCCGATCATGCTCCCGGGGGATTTCGAGGTGAATCGCATTGGCAAACAAACGCGACTATTACGAGGTGCTGGGCGTTGACAAGAACGCCACCGACGAGGACATCAAGCGCGCCTACCGCCGCAAGGCCAAGGAGTGCCACCCCGACCTGCACCCTGACGACAAGGAGGCCGAGGCCCGTTTCAAGGAACTGAACGAGGCCAACGAGGTGCTGTCTGACCCGGACAAGCGCGCCCGGTACGACCAGTTTGGCTTCGACGCCCCTGGCATGGACGGTAATCCCTTCGGCGGGGCGGGCGGCTTCGACTTTGGCGGCATGGGCGGCATGGGTGATATTTTCGACCAGCTGTTCGGCGGCGGCATGGGCGGCGCAGCCCGCCGCCAGGGTCCCCAGCAGGGCAACGACCTGCGGTACGAGCTGAAAATTACCTTCGAGGAGGCCGCCAACGGCTGCGAGAAGTCCTTCGAGTTCTACCGCAACGAGAACTGCCAGACCTGCCACGGCACCGGCGCCAAGCCCGGAACCTCCCCCACCACCTGCCAGACCTGCCACGGCACCGGCCAGATCCGCACCAGCGGCGGCTGGATGACCACCGTGCGCACCTGCCCCACCTGCGGCGGCAGCGGCAAGGTGATCACCGACAAGTGCACCTCCTGCGGGGGCTCCGGCCGTACCCGGGTAAAGCGCACCGCTACCATCAAGGTGCCCGCCGGCATTGACAACGGCCAGACCATCATCATGAACGGACAGGGCGAGCCCGGGCTGCGGGGCGGTCCCAGCGGCGATCTGTATATCAGCGTTTCCGTGAAGCCCCACAAGCTCTTCCGCCGCGACGGCTACAACCTGCGGCTGGATCTGCCCATCTCCTTCACCCAGGCGGCCCTGGGCGGAGACGTGGACATTCCCACCCTCACCGGCCCGGTGAAGTACCGCATTCCCGAGGGCACGCAAAGCGACACCGAGTTCCGCCTGAAGGGCCACGGCATCCAGCAGCTGCGCGGCCAGGGCAAGGGCGACCTGATCGTCCGCGTTCGGGTGGAAATTCCCAAGAAGCTGACCGAAAAGCAGCGGGAGCTGCTGCGGCAGTTTGACGATACCACCACCGGTAAGGAATATGAATCCCGCAAGTCCTTTATGGATCGGGTGAAAGAATTGTTCAACTGACAATCACCGTATAAATGAGCTGCTCCCGGAAGCCCGCACCATGATGTTCACCATGCGCGCCATCGGGAATCTTGCGCCGCTTCTGATTCAGTATCGTGGTACGGGCCGTGTGCATGCCATCATACAGGACGAATTTGCTGCCCACGATTACCTGAAGCTGGAAAAGTTCCATGTGCAGGCCAGCTTTTTCCGGGGAAGTCACGGCCGCGTCGGCGCCACGCAATTTAACCCTCGCCTGCCGGAAAACCAGTATCATCTGCAGGAGCGTGGCCGCGCCCTGCTGGTCGAAATCAATGATTATGAATACTTTGTCGCCGGTGCTGGCGTTGGGCTTGACTTTATCCGCCGCCCCGATCCAGACAGCGACGACCCCTGGCAGGTTCTTTCGTCGCGGCAATCTACCCAGCTGAACCATTTATCCGTGGAGGAAGGCCACTTTGATGAAAATGGCCGCTGGGTGATTGATTTTCTTCGCAACGGCGATCAGACCAACTTCCAGCTGTTCGTCCATGGTGGAGAGGTCGTGCATATCCGCTTGAATCCCGGGATGGATGTGAAGGTAACTTGATTCCCCGCCAAATAGAAGAGGCCTGCGAAGAACTGCCATTCGGCTTTTCTCCGCAGGCCTTTCTGATGATCACAACACTTTCAACGGAAGCCCTGCACAGTGCCACGATCACCCGGCGGCCTGGTTGGACGAAATCATCTTCCGTCGTTTTTCGGCGCCTTCCACCCACTTCTGGCTCTTCCACCGTCTCAGCAGGATCAGGCCGCGGGTCAGTTCATCCAGGGCAAAGGCAATCCATACGCCATACAGGCCCCATTGCAGTATGATGCCCAGAACGTAGGCGCCGCCCACTGACACAAACCAGCCGCTAAGCTGATTGACAACCATCTGATATTTCACATCGCCCGTAGCCTGCAACGCGCCGGCAATGGAGTTATTCAGCGCCCGGCCGATTTCCACAAAGAAATCGATCACAAAAATCATCGCTGCAATCTGTATAATCGTTTCATTTTGGGTAAACAGGTGCATCAGGGGAATCCGGAACAGGAGCATCAAAAGGGAAAAAAACGCATTGGAGCATACGGCAATGCGGGTTACCAGCCCACGTATTTCATTGGCCTCCTGGTAGTTGCCCGCTCCTACCCGATATCCCACCATCAGGGAATTCGCCCCGGAAAAGGCCATGCCCACCAGGGCGACATAATGCACCAGGTTGTTTACATATACCTTGGTCGCAACCATCACAGTGCCCGTCAGGGAAATAATGGACGTGGTCATCAGCTGGCTCAGGCTGTATGCCATGTTGTTCAGGCCTCCGGGGATTCCGATGGATAGCGCTAACCGCAGGTCATCCATGGGAAAGGGCACAAGATGCCCAAATGATACCCTGACGCCTGCCCGCCAGGCAATGCATGACGCCAGAGCCATCGAAGCAACCCGGCTCAATACGCTGGCTGCCGCCACGCCAGAAACAGGGTCAAGCCCGGTGAATTCCGGATGGTACACCGCCAGGTAATTGCCCACCAGATTGATCAGATTGGCGGTCACATTGATGGCCAGCGGAGCCTTGGTTCGTCCCATGGAACGGCAGATGCTGCTGAAAACAACCTCCACGCACTGAAAAACCATCAGTCCGCCGCCAATGCGCATGTAACGGTCGGCCGCCTCGATCGTATCATGATCCAGCCTCATAATGGTTAGCAGCTGCCCGGAAAAAAGAATAAAGATCAGCCCGAACAAAAGTCCCAACGTCGTGTTGGCCGCCAGGGCAATGGTGGCAAATCGGTCGATTTTCTCCTTGTTCTTCATGCCGATGGCCTGGTTAATGCATACCAGCGTTCCCGTGGCCACGGCAGAGGCAAGCATTTGGCACAGCATAATGTACTGGCCCGACACGCTGACTGCGCTCACCACCCCATCCGACACGCGGCTGAGGAAAGCGATATCAATCAGATTAACCGTGGAACGAAGAATGCTCTCCAGTAAAATCGGATAGGCCAGCTGGATCAGGCCCACTCTGCTCGGATCCATTTTTCTCTGTGATGCAGGAACCCATAAATACTCTTTCTTCATGCTACACCTCATTTTTCATCCTCTCCTATTTCAGAAAATACAGTGTAGCATGAGCATAACGTAAAGTGAATACACAATTTATCATAATTATCAAAAAATCAGACATCAGTTCTTTTCGATCAGCACGCTATGCTCATTGGGACCCAGCATAACACCGGCTTTCCCGGACGAATCCGAAGCAAAAACATAAAAATATAGAGCCGTTTCGCAAAATTGTATAGTCAAACCCAGGCGGAATTTCGTCCTCTTCCCTCCGAATACCAATCTACTTGACGAAAGATCGTATAAGCAAGGAAGAGTCTGCTGAATCTCAAGCCATCCCCCATAAAAACAGCGCCTCCGCCCCTTTTCGGGACGGAGGCGCCGCCAATAAGAAGAACCTTCATCGGCAGCCGCGGCATTTGGAGCAGTCGCCCCCGCAGCTGCACGTACTTTTGCCTGCCCTGTGGTCAAGCACCATCTTGATCACGATGCCTACCACCGCCAGCAGCAAAATGCCTCCGATTATCCAGGTGGCCATGCGCCGGTACTCCATTCCATTATGCCGCCCTGCCCACTTTCCGGGTCAGGTGCTCATCGTCGTATTTGTTTTTGCGCACCAGCAGCCATACAAGCCCTGCCAGCAGCAGCAAAGCCGCCGCCGTCCACGGGGTAAAGCCCGCGCCGGCGAAAAGCCTTCCCAGCTGATACACAATCAGGGCAACCACATACGCAAATCCGCACTGGTATCCGATGGCGAACCAGGTCCATTTCGCGCTGTTCATTTCCCGCTTGATGGCGCCAATGGCCGCAAAGCACGGCGCGCACAGGAGATTGAAGAGCATGAAGGCATAGGCCGCCAGCTGCCCGTAGCCTCCGCTGGTCGCGCTGAAGCCCGCCGCAATGGGCGACAGCCCCTCCTCCAGCTCCTCGTCCGAGCCTTCGTCCAGCAGCGTCGCGGTGTCCGTGTCGTCCGTGTCCGTCTGGAAGGTGATGCCAAAGACGTTGACCACTTCCTCCTTGGCAACCAGGCCAGTGATGGTGGCCACGGTGAAGCGCCAGTCCGCAAAGCCCAGGGGCTCAAACACCGGGGAGATGGCGCCGCCCACCCGGCCCAAGATGCTGTTGTCCGCATTCTCCACCGCGCCAAAGGTTGCGGGTGCTTCCGCCGCTTCCACGGTTTCCACATCCTCAGCCAGCGCTGCTTCGGGCGCGGGCGCCTCCCAGCCGTAGGACTGGGCAAACCAGATGATGATGGAGGACAGAAGAATCACCGTGCCTGCCCGCTTGATGAAGCTCCAGCCCCTCTCCCACATACTGTGCAGAACGTTTCCACCGCTGGGGAAATGATACGCTGGCAGCTCCATGACGAAGGGCGCGGGGTCTCCGGCGAACATGCTGGTCTTTTTAAGCATGATGCCGCTGACGATGATGGCCGCCATGCCGACGAAGTAAGCCGACACCGCCACCCAGCCCGCGTTGTGGAACAGCGCCCCGGCAATCAGGCCGATGATAGGCATTTTCGCGCCGCAGGGCATGAAGGTGGTGGTCATGATGGTCATACGGCGGTCGCGGTCATTTTCAATGGTGCGGGAGGCCATCACACCTGGAACGCCGCAGCCCGTGCCGATGAGCATGGGAATGAAGCTCTTGCCGGACAGGCCGAAGCGGCGGAAAATACGGTCCATGATGAAGGCAATGCGCGCCATGTAGCCCACATCCTCCAGGATGGCCAGCATGAAGAACAGTACCAGCATCTGCGGCACAAAGCCGATCACCGCGCCCACGCCGGCGATGATACCATCGCAGATCAGCCCCGTCAGCCAGCCTGCCGTGCCCACGCCCTCCAGCCAGACCCGCACCGGCTCCTGTATCCACTCGCCCACAAACACGTCGTTGGTGAAGTCTGTAACGATTGTTCCCACGGTGGTCACCGAAATATAGTACACCAGAAACATGACCGCCGCGAAAATCGGCAGGGCCAGGAAACGGTTGGTTACAACCCGGTCGATTTTGTCCGAGGCGGTCAGGGTTCCCCTGGGCCTGCCCTTCTTCACGCATACGGCCACCAGGCGGCTGATGCAGGCATACCGCTGGTTGGTGATGATGGATTCCGCATCGTCGTCCATTTCCAGTTCGCAGGCCCGCACGGTTTCTTCCACTGCGCTGCGGATGCCCTCGGGCAGGTTCAATTCCTCCAGCACCTTTTCATCCCGTTCAAACAGCTTGATGGCATACCAGCGGGTCAGGTGCGGCGGTACAATGCCTCCCTCATGCACCGAGCCATCCGCATGGTGATGGTGCTCCGGCTCCTGCCCGTCCCGATGGCTCATCAAATCCTCAATGTGGGCCAGGGCGTGTTCCACGCACCCATCAAACACATGGGGCGGCTCGTGAAAGCCCCCCGCACGGGCCAAACTCGCCGCGGCCCTGGCAGCCTGCAGGCTGCCCTCGCCCTTGAGCGCGGAGGTCTCCACCACCTGGCAGCCCAGCGCCTCGCCCAGCCTTTTCATGTCGATGCGGTCGCCGTTTTTCCGGGTTACGTCAATCATGTTCAGGGCAATCACCATGGGAATCCCCAGTTCGGCCAGCTGGGTGGTCAGATACAGGTTGCGCTCAATGTTCGTCGCGTCCACGATGTTCAGAATCGCGTCTGGCCGCTCGCCCACCAGATATCCCCGGGCCACCACCTCCTCCAGGGTGTAGGGAGAAAGGGAGTAAATGCCCGGAAGATCCTGAATCACCGTCTCCGGATCGTCCCGAAGGCGGCCCTCCTTCTTCTCCACCGTAACCCCCGGCCAGTTGCCCACATACTGGTTGCTTCCGGTGAGCGCGTTGAACATGGTGGTCTTGCCGCAGTTGGGGTTGCCCGCCAGGGCAATCTTGATCGCCATACGCCTGCCTCCTTCAATGGTAGTTAGATGTTGCTAACCCTTACGCAAAAAATAATTACTCCACCTCAATCAGCTCCGCGTCGCCCTTGCGGACAGACAGCTCATAGCCGCGCACCGTCAGCTCCAGTGGATCGCCCAGGGGCGCCATCTTGCGCACCAGCACCTGTGTGCCGCGGGTCAAACCCATATCCATGATGCGGCGCTTGAGCGCGCCCTCACCGTGCAGCCTGACGATGGTGGCCGTTTCACCGATTTTCACATCCCGCAGTGTTTTCATACCAATCATCCTTTCCCGTCTGTTTTCAGACGATAATCCGCATGGCCATGCCCCTGTCCAGGGCAATTCGACTGTCCTTGACGGAGAGAATCAGGCTGCCGCCCAGCTCACTGACCACGGTCACGGCTTCTCCCACCACAAAGCCCAGCTCCGCCAGGTGCTGGCGAACCTCGTCCCTGCCGGTGATTTTCCTGATGATGTTGGTTTCCCCCACGCCCGCCATTCCCAGAGGCATGTGTCCCAGCTCCCTTCCCGGTTATTAGTCTCATCTAACCGCTCGGTCAAAAGAACGGTCAGAGAGGTTCGCTTTCTCTAACCGCAGAGGAGTTTATCATATCTAACTTCAGCTGTCAATGGGTTTTGCCACATTTTCGGGAAGAAATTTCATGTCCTGCCCGTTGTATGGACGTCATGACCGCGCTATTGAATTTCACGATGCGGCGGGGTATAATAGCCCTGTATCCTCTTCCGCCCGTCAAAGGAGTGATTGCATATGACGCCTCCGATTCTATATATCGTGGTGCCCTGCTACAATGAGCAGGCCGTGCTGCCCGAAACCGCGCCCATGTTCCTTCAGAAGCTGAAGAATCTGTCCGCCCGGGGAAAAATCAGCGAGG
Source organism: uncultured Clostridia bacterium (assembly GCA_945877525.1). GTDB lineage: Bacteria > Bacillota > Clostridia > Christensenellales > Aristaeellaceae > UBA11524. The sequence goes on from CAMDVP010000009.1 coordinate 18,538, forward strand.
AGAGCCGGGTGCTGTTTGTCAACGACGGCAGCCGGGACGACACCTGGCGCATCATCTGCGACCTGTCCCGGCAGGACAGGCACTTTATGGGCATTGCCCAAAGCCGTAACCGGGGGCATCAAAATGCCGTGCTGGCTGGGCTGATGGAGGCCATGGACAAGTGCGACATCACCATCAGCATCGACTGCGACGGGCAGGATGACATCAACGCCATGGACGATATGGTGGACGCCTATCTGGATGGGTGCGAGATTGTCTACGGCGTGCGCTCCAGCCGTGAAACGGACTCCTTTTTCAAGCGCGCCACCGCCCAGGGCTTCTACCGCCTGCTGAACATGATGGGCGCAGAGGTGGTATACAACCACGCTGACTATCGCCTGATGAGCGCCCGGGCCCTTCGGGAGTTTGCCAGGTTCAAGGAGGTTAACCTGTACCTGCGGGGCATGGTGCCCCTGGTAGGGTTCAAGTCCACCTGCGTTTACTACGAGCGCCACGAGCGTCTGGCCGGCGAGAGCCATTATCCGCTAAAGAAGATGATTGCCCTGGCCTTCGACGGCATCACCAGCCTGTCGGTGAAGCCCATCCGCATCATCACCGTCTGCGGGCTGCTCATGAGCGTCATCAGCTTTGCCGGCATCCTCTGGGCAGTGATTGCGGCGCTGTGCGGCCACACCGTTGCAGGCTGGGCCAGCACCGCCTGCCTGATCTGCTTCATCGGGGGCATTCAGTCCATGTTTCTGGGCGTAATCGGCGAGTATATCGGCAAGATTTACATGGAAGTCAAGGCCCGGCCTCGCTATATTATCAGTGACCGCACCGGCGGGGAGGACAACCATGCGTGAAAAAACTGAATCCCGCCTTGGCGAGGTGATCCGTTTTGCCCTGACCGGGGGCATTTGCTTCCTGGTGGAATTTGCGGCTCTGGTGCTGCTCAAGGAGTGTCTGGGGCTGGACACGCTCGTCGCCACGCCCATCGCCTTTGCCCTGTCGGTGGTGGTGAACTACGCGCTGTGCATGCGCTGGGTGTTCCACGGCGCCACAGACGGCGGCGCTGCCGCCAAGGCAGGCTTTGCGGTAACCAGCGTCATGGGCCTTGTGCTCAACGAGGGACTGATGCTGCTGTTCCGGGTCATGCTGGGGGAGGACGCGGTGCTGCTGACGCTTCTGAGCTATCCGGTTACCATGTATATGCTCAACAAGGTGCTCTCCACGCTGCTGGTGATGGTGTGGAACTACTTTACCAAGAAGGCCGTATTGCAGTCCGGGCTGATTCAGCGCCTGCTGCGCCATTCCTGAGCTCCATGGTTCAAGCGGTGTGCCTTTCGTTTTTGATGGAAAGCATGCCGCTTTTTCCAACGACTCTTTTCACATCCAAGGCCGGCTGTCTGGCAGAAGATTCGCGGTGTTCGCTTGCGTCCCGGCCCTCTGAACGCTGCAATGGGGTAAAGGAGGTGCCGGATATGCAGATGGACGAGCTGCTGGCCCTGCGCCTGACCCGCCAGCACCTGCTATCCCCGACGGACACAGGATCGGTCGCGTCAGACCTGTGCGGCATCCAGGCGCAATACCCGTCCCACGCGCTGCACGCCCTGCGCATTCGCACGGGCAAGTGCCGTACCGACGGGCTGATCAAAACCTGGACGCTGCGCGGCACGCTGCACCTGATTCCGGAAGGCGACCTGCCGCTGTATTTTTCCCGTCAGGGTACGCCGGAGGATGTGTGCGACACGGCCTGGTACCGTTGGAGCGTAAAGCGCGGCCAGGCAGCAGAGCCTGCACGGGAGCGCTACTTCGCCCGTCTTGTCTGTGAGCATATCGCCCGGGGCTGCGACGAGCGGGAAGCACTGCGCCGCGTCTGCCGTGAGGCGGGCATGACGGAGGCGGAGGAAGCCGCTATATTCCACAGCTGGGGCGGGGTGATGGCCGAGCTGGCCCAGCTGGGGCTTCTCTGCTTTCAAGTATGCCCGGAAAAGCGTTACCGCCTCTGTCCGGCCTTTGAACCCATGCCCGGGGCACAGGCGCAGCTGGAGCTGGCTCGGCGGTATTTTGCGCACTTTGGCCCGGCCACCTTGCGGGACGCGGCGTATTTCTTTCATGCGTCCCAGCGGCAGATCAGGGAATGGCTGGAGCAGCTGCCGGCGGAGCGGGTTTCCTGCGGCGGACGGGACTATTTTCTGCTGCCGGGGGAGGATGCGGGAACCATTCCCGACTGCCTGTTTCTGGCAGGGTTCGACCAGCTGCTGCTGGGCTACCGCAAGGAGGACACCCCCTTTCTGCCGCCGGAGCATCTGCGAAGCATCTTCAACCTGGCAGGAAACGTGGCCCCTGCGGTACTGCTGCACGGACGAATTGTGGGGAAATGGAAGGCGGCAGGCGGCAGGGCGCATATCACGCTGTTTGAAACCGTTCCGCCCGAGGATCGCAGGGCCATCCTGCGAAAGGCGGAGGGGCTTTGGCCCGGCGGCGCAGCGATGGACGCATAGTTCCGTTCTTCTCCACATAGGCTGTGGCAACCAACCTGTGAGGAGGCCGGAGCGGTGAAGGTGAAATTGAAGCGGGCAGACCTGGAGCGAATCCTGATTGTGTGCGCGGCGGTGCTGGTGGTGGTGCTGGCCCTGCGGGGCGGCGGCGATACAAGCGTGGAGATGGTCTATGAGGAAACGCCGCCGGACACGGCCGAGGTGTCTCTCGATGCGGCAGGCAGCGGGGTGGAAACGCAGTCCACCGTATGCTGGTATGAGGACGGGGACGGGTATCTGGTGCCCGTTACGCGGCAGATTCCCAAGCAGGACGGCGTCGCCAAGGCAACCCTGGCGCTGATGGTCAAGTCCAGCGAGAACGACCTGGCCGCCGCGCGCATGGGGCTGAAAAACGTGATTCCCGAAGGCGTGACCTTCGACCTGAACATTTCCAATGGACAGGCAAGGCTGGACATGAGCCGCGAGGCGCTGAACTGCCAGTCCGCCGAGGAAGAGCTGCTCATGGTGCAGGGCGCGGCGGCAGCGCTTTGCGGCTTTGACACGGTGGATGAAGTAACCTTCCTGTTTGACGGACAGAAGCGCAGCCGCCTGACCCACGGCACCGACGTGAGCGGCGTGTTCAATGAAAACAGCGTGAATCTGGAAAGCGTGGCCACCATGGCCGCCGCAGGCGCGGAGCAGGTGCAGCTGTATTTCCCCTCCGCCAGCGGAAGGCTGCTGGTGCCGGTCACCCGCACGGTGTTCTCCCCAGCGGATCTTTCCACCGCCATGCTCGAATTGGCCAAGGGGCCCCGGAGCGACAGCGGCCTGGAGCGTCCCCTGCCCGAAAGCTGCGGCGTGCGCTCGGTCAAGGTGAAAAATGGCGTGGCGACCATTGATTTCAGCCGGGAGTTTCTGACCGTGGCAGGCTCCGGGGAAAGCGGACAGCAGGCCATCCGCGCGGTGCTGTTCACGGCCAGCCAGTTCCCCGGGGTGAAGAAGGTGGATCTGCTGGTGGAGGGCCAGCCCTTCACGCCGGAGCCGGATACAGCCGCCACCTTCCTGAATGAGGCCAGCGAAGTGATGAGCCAGTATCCCGGCGTGGTGGAGATGGACTGATACTGTGCTGCATTAAAAGCATAGCATCAAGAGGATGGCCCCGAAGGTTTCCCGAGGACGATGGCTCGCCAGTGGCACATCCGCCGAAGGCGGAAGGCAAAAGCGGAGCGACGATGATCGGAAAGCCCTTTGATCGCGCCCGCAGGCGCGGAACCTCAGCCTTCGGCAAAGCGACCGTTTGAAGCAAGAACGGTATGAGCAGGAAAAGCGCTCCACCGGAGCGAAATACATTGCCAAGGATGAAGGGAGGGAGCGCCATGCGTCAGACGGAAAACACGGCCATTGTGCTGCGGTATGCCAACTACCGCGACAACGACCGCATGCTGACCCTCCTCAGCCCCACCCGTGGCCGTATCGAGGCCCTTGCCCGCGGCTGCCGCAGGCCCAAGTCGCCCCTGCTCAACGCCAGCGAGCTGTTTGCCCTGGGGGACTATGAGCTGTATGAACGGGGCGGGCACATGACGGTGACGGGCTGCACGCTGATCGAAACCTTCTACCCCCTCCGGGCTGACTTCGACCGCCTGGCCTGCGGCACCTATCTGCTGAATCTGGCCGAGGCGGCCGCCCAGCCCGGGGAGGAGGAGCAGGAGTTGTTCATGCTGCTTTTGCACACCCTGAGCCGCCTGACCTTTTCCGACCAGGAGTGGAAACCGCTGCTGGCCGGTTTCCTTTTGCATTACGCAGCCTGCGAGGGCACCAAGCCCCGGCTGAACCACTGCGTGCGCTGCCAGCGCCGCCTGACGGACGGCGAGCAGGTGTACTTTGACCTGACGGAGGGCGGGCTGTGCTGCCAGGGGTGCCACACCAGGGAGCAGACCGCCCTGGCCGCCGCCCAGGCCCGCTGGATGCGTCAGGCCCTGCAGGGCGGCGCCTCCACCTGGGTGAACCAGCCTGACTGCTACGCGCCCTTCACCCTGCTGCGGGCCTTTGTGGAGGGGCGCATAGACCGTCCCATTCGGGCGGCGGCCATGCTGCCGAAGGACTGAACGCAGGCATGCGGCAGGCCCATGCTCGTCAAGGATAATTCGCATCGGCATTCAGCATCCACCTTACTGCAAACGACAATCAACCTGGGCTGCGGCACTTCTGTATTGCTGCGGCCGTTTTGCTGCGCCATGTCGCACCGCAGTTGCGCGCCATGCCAAATCCGCGCGCCAGCCTTGGTGGACGGACAAGCCCTTCCCGGCTATGATAAAGCCATCAAGAGCAAGGAGGTACGCCCCATGAGCTTCGGAACCAACCTGCAGTACCTGCGCAAGCTGACCGGCCTGACCCAGGAGAAGCTGGCTGAGCGCCTGAATGTGTCCCGGCAGACGGTCAGCCGCTGGGAAATCGATGACGTTTACCCCGACATGCCCAAGCTGCTGGAAATGTGCGACCTGTTCTCCTGCAAGCTGGACGCGCTGGTGCGGGAGGATCTGGCCGCGCGGGACGGCATCTACTCCCCCATCACCATCCAGCGGGTCAAGGGCTTCCGCATGGCCCGGTATGTGATGATTTCCCCCAACTGCGAGGAAGATGTGCAAAGCTACCTTCGCGCCTGGGCGGAACGCAGCGGCCTGAGCAAATGGCCCGAAGAAAAGCGCCCGCTCATCGGCTGGGATTTTCCCTTTGTGTCGCCCGAACAGAAAAACCGGTTTAACCTGCGGGGCTATGTCGCCGCGTGGGTGCTGCCCGAGGACTTCGCGCCCGAGTGCCCCGGGGTGGAGTATGCCACCCAGGAGGACGCGGACTACGCCGTCATCACCATCACCGAACCCTTCAAGGCCCCCTTTGAAAGCATCCCCACCGCCTACAAGCTGGTGCTGGACTATCTGGGCGCCAACGGCTTCAGGGAAACGCCCCGGGAAAACGTGCTGTCCTGCTTCGAGCGGGAATACCGGCGGGACGGCGTGACCTACATGGATGTCTACCTCCATGTGGACAGCGTGGGCAAAGCCAACCTGTTCACAAGTTTTTCCTGACGTCCGCAGCGCATCCACCAGATTTGCCATTGACAACCCCCGTCTCCGCCGCTATAATGTCCGCCCAATGAAAAAACGGAGGAAAAATCCATGGCTTTTTTGGAGGCAGAGAGGCTGTCGAAAACCTACGTCCGCCGTTTGAAGCCCACCTCGGGCGGCCCTTCCCGCCTGTGGCGGCGGGACACCCAGCGGATCTTCGCCCTGCAGGACGTGTCCTTCTCGGTGGAAAAGGGCGAACTGGTGGGCATCCTTGGCCCCAACGGCGCGGGCAAGAGCACCGTAGTCAAGCTGCTCACCGGCATTCTCACCCCCACGGAGGGCGTCTGCCATGTGGATGGTCGGATACCCTGGCAGGAGCGGCGGGAGCATGTGCGCCACCTGGGCGTGGTGTTCGGTCAGCGGACGCAGCTGTGGTGGGACGTACCCATTCTGGATTCCTTTGAGCTTTTGCGGGACGTGTACAATCTGGAGCCTGCCGCCTGGAAGCGCCGCCTGGACGAGATGACCGACGCGCTGGATCTGGGCGGTTTCCTGCGGACGCCCCTTCGTCAGCTGTCTTTGGGGCAGCGGATGCGGGCGGAGCTGTGCGGCTCGCTTTTGCACGAGCCGGCGCTGCTTTTCCTGGACGAGCCCACCATCGGCCTGGACGCGGTGAGCAAGCTGAAGCTGCGTTCTTTCCTCCGGGAGGAAAACGCTGCCCGCGGCACCACCATCCTCCTGACCACCCACGACATGGAGGACATGCTGGCCCTGTGCCGCCGGGTGCTGGTGCTGGGGCATGGGCGGCTGCTCTACGACGGGGCGCTGGACGCGCTTTTGCGCCGCTATGACACGGTGCATGTGCTGCGCTGCGCCTATGAGGGGCCCTGCGACCTGTCCGGTTTGCCTCAGGGTGTGGCCCTGGAGCGGGACGGAGACAGCTATGTGCTTTCCTTTGCCCCGGCGGAGGTGGAGACGGGTAAGGTGCTTTCCTGGGTACTCGCCTGTGGAAGGCTGCGGGAGATGACCCTGAAGGAGCAGAACGTCGATCAGCTGATTGCGCGGATGTACCAGGAGATGTCGCTATGAAAAAGCAGACCATCCGCCCCTATCTGACGGCCTTCCGCATCCGCGCCCTGCTGGAAACGCAATACCGCGGCGCGGCCCTGGGCGGCGTTATTACCCAAGCCTTCTTCGGGCTGGTGCTGGCGTATCTGTACACCGCCCTGTACGCCGGAGGCGACCCCGCCGGGCTGCGGGACACGGTGACCTATGTGTGGCTGCAGCAGATGTTCTTCCGGGTGCTGATGACCAGCGACAGCGAATTGCAAAACCAGATTATGACCGGCTCCCTGGCCTATACCCTGTGCCGCCCGGTGGATCAGCATGCCTACTGGGTTTGCCGCGACCTGGCCGCCCAGTGGGTGGGCGCCCTTATGCGCATGGTGCCTATGATTGCCCTGCAGTTCATCCTCCCCCTGGAGGTTCGCATGGCCCTGCCGGAAAGCCCCGCGGCCTTCCTGCAGTTTCTGCTAAGCCTTTCCCTGGGCGTTGCCTGCGTGGCACAGATTCACACCGTCACCTCGGCCATCACCATGAAAACCCTTGATTCCCGCGGTTTCAGTGGCATGATCAGTCTGCTGATGATGATTCTGGCCGGCAACATCATCCCACTCACCCTGTTTCCCGAAACGGTGCAGGCTCTTTTGCGCTATCAGCCCTTCGCCCAGGCGCTGGACGCGCCCATCCGCATGTACCAGCATGCCCAGGGAACGGCGGAATTCTCAATCAGCCTGGCAGCGCAGCTTGCCTGGCTGGCTGTGCTGACCGCCGGGGGTCGGGCCCTGTGGCGGCAGCATCTGCGCAGCATAACCGTGCAGGGAGGGTGAATTTATGCGCTATCTTTACCATGCCATGCGGATGCAGCTCAAGTGCGCTGCGCAGTACCGCGCATCCTTCCTGATGCAGTCCATTGCCCAGTGCGTCATGGTGGGCGGCGACCTGCTGGCCGTCACCGTGCTGATGAACCGCTTTCGCGGCCTGGGGCATTGGTCGGCGGAGGAAATTCTGTTCTTCTTCGGCGTGATGCAGCTCACCTTCGCCCTGTGCGAGTGCTTCGGCCGGGGCATTTCGAATTTTTCCTATTATATTGGCGGGGGCGAGTTCGACGCCATGCTGTTGCGGCCCCAGCCGCTTCTTGTGCAGATGATTGGAAACCGGCTGGATGCGCGCCGCCTGGGCGGCATGCTGGTGGGCGGCGCGGCGCTGGCGATGGCCTGCCTGCGCCTTCGCCTGCATTGGACAGCCGGCAAGGCGCTGCTGCTGGCGCTTGCCTCCCTGGGCAGTTTTTTCCTGATACTGGGGCTGTTTCTGATTGAGGCCACGGTGAGCTTCTTCTCCGTCAAAAGCATCGAGATGGTCAACGTGCTGACCTACGGCGGGCGGCAGGCCTGTCAGTACCCCGTGGACATTTATCCCCGGCCGCTGCGGCTGCTGTTCACCTGGGTGGCGCCCTTCGCACTGTGCATGCATCTGCCGGTCAGCGTCATCCTGGACAAGCCCCTTATGGACGTGCCCATCTGGCAGGTGTATGCCGCGCCGCTGGCGGGGTTCGCATTCTTCGCGGTAATGGCCCTTGTGTGGCGCAGGGTAGGCGTTACCCACTACCGCTCCACCGGCAGCTGAGATCGTATGAAGGAGGAAGCGCCATGTCTGGCCGATACACATGGAACCGTCAGCACCTCATCCGGGACGGCAGGCCCTGGCTGCCGATGATGGGCGAATTCCACTATACCCGCTATCCCCGTGGCGAGTGGCGCAGAGAACTGGAAAAAATGAAGGCCTGCGGCGTGGATATCGTCGCAACCTATGTGTTCTGGATCCACCATGAGGAGAAGGAAGGCCAGTTTGACTTCACCGGTTGCCGCGACCTGCGCGCCTTCCTCACCGCCTGCCGGGAAACCGGGCTGCCCGTCTGGCTGCGCATCGGCCCGTGGTGCCACGGCGAATGCCGCCACGGGGGCTTTCCGGACTGGCTGATGGACAGCGGTATTCCCACCCGCTGCAACGATGAGCGCTACCTTGCCCTGGTGCGGCGGCTGTGGGAGGCCGTCTATGATCAGGCCCAGGGCATGTTCGAGGCGGAGGGCGGGCCCATCATCGGCATTCAGATTGAGAATGAGTTCGGTCACTGCGGCGGCAGCGGCGAGAGCAGCCACATGAACCGGCTGCTGGCCATGGCGAGGGAGATCGGCTTCATCGCCCCCTACTACACCGCCACCGGTTGGGGCGGCGCGGTCACCGGCGACATGCTGCCGGTAATGGCCTGTTACTGCGACGCACCCTGGGACGCCCGCCTTGCTCCCCTGCCGCCCAGCCCCAATTACGTCTTCTCTCACGAGCGCAACGATGCAGACGTGGGCAGCGACTTTGCCCGGGGCGCCCATGTCACCTTCGATGAGGACGCATACCCCTACCTGCTGGCGGAGATGGGCGGAGGCATTGGCGTAACCTTCCACCGCCGTCCCACAGCCCAGCCGGAGGACACTGCCGCCATGTCCCTGGTCAAGCTGGGCAGCGGCGCGAACCTGCTGGGCTACTACATGTACCACGGCGGGGTGAATCCCGGAGACGAGCTGAACGAAACCCGCGAATCCGGCTCCTATTGCGAAACCCCCGCCCTGGAATACATGCCCCACGCCCCTATCGGCGACGGCGGCCAGGTGAGCGAATTGGCCCGGGAGCTGAAGCTGCTTGCGCTGTTTCTGCGCAGCTACGGTGCACAGCTGGCTCCATGCCCGGCCCTGCTTCCCGAAGGCGGCGCCCGCTCTCCCAAGGACACCGTCAGCCCCCGCTACGCCCTGCGGGTGAAGGACGGCAGCGGCTTTGCCTTCATCAACAACTACCAGCGTGGTTTGACCCTGCCGGAGCGCACTATCGATGTTCCCGGCCTGGGACAGGTGGAGGTCCCCGTCGGCTATTACGGCATCCTGCCCGTGCAGCTTCCCGTGGGCAATGCCCTCGTCAGCAGCTCCACGGCGTCGCCCCTGTGTGTCCTTGACGGCACAACCCACGTGTTCTTCGGCAAGGGGGAATTCCGTGTGGAGGGTGATCTGGCCGGCCATGAACTGGTTACCCTGACCCGCCGCGAGGCCCTGGACGCATGGCTCGTGGAACAAGGCGGCCGGGAAACCCTGCTGCTTTGCGCCGCGCCTGTCCTACGGGACGGAGAGGGCTATGTCTGCCTGACCCGGGAAACGGTGCCCTGGCGCACGCTGGACGGCCGCAGCGGCGTAGCGGAGGTCACTTCCGACCCCTGCTCCGTCGCCATTGCCCGCCGGAGCGGTAACTACCTCTGCCGGGATTACGGCCTGACCCTTTCCTATTCTGGTGATGCGGAGGAATACTACCTGCAGGTGGATTACGAGGGGGCCATGGCCGAACTGTTTGTGGACGGGGTAAAGGCAGCGGACAATATGTATGACGGCGCTGTTTGGGAAACGGCGCTGACCCGTTGCGGGCGGCCCGAGCGGGCGATTCTGCGGGTGTACGCCCTGTTTGAGGGCATGCCCTGCTGGCTGCAGCATCCCCCGGTTTACCATGACGGCCGCGCCCTTTGCCTGCACAGCGTGCGCCTGCAGGGCGAATACCGCGTGCCCGTCCTGTAAAACATCCGGGAAAAGCCGCTTCCAACGTCTTTGCAGAACAAAAATAGCGCTACCCCTTGACAGTGCAGGCAAAAGAGGATAAAATAAACCATGTCTGATAAGCCCGGTTTGATGCGGGCCATGCAGGTGTAGTTTAGTGGTAAAACTCCAGCTTCCCAAGCTGGCCTTGTGGGTTCGATTCCCATCACCTGCTCCAGACCGCATCAACCGCCAAACCAGCGGAGCGCTTCGGCTTCGCAGTTGACGCAAAACAAGGAGGTTTTTCCCATGGCTAAGGAGCATTACGAGCGTAAAAAGCCGCACGTGAACATCGGC